>CAZVAH010000110.1:0-6327 GCA_964625035.1 uncultured Bacteriovoracaceae bacterium
GTCGCTTAAGCTCCTCGCAATGACATGCTCAGTTACTTTTTACGACTGCGTCAATTATAATTATGAAATGAATGTTTCTTTCTCTCTGTGTCCTCTACTGGTGAACCATTGTAAAAGAAAATCACACCTAGAGCATATCATACGGATCTATGTCTATCCTTAGTTTTACATGAGAAGGCATCTTAAAGGATTGAATCCTGCCAATCGCAGAGTGGAGAGCCCTTCGATTATCTGATTTTAAAATCAGGTGCCACCTGTGAGTTCCCCTTAAAAAGGTTATCGGGGCTGGTGCAGGCCCCACAAGGAGCACCTTTGTCCTTTTCAAAATAGAGGCCACCTGGCTGGCTACAACACCTGGTGCATCAATCCTGTAGGAAGAAAATACACACCTGGCCATATGCATGTAGGGAGAAAGGCCAGCTCCCCTCCTTGCTGTCTCCTCCATTCCTATCATCCCATCGTAGTCATAGCTTTTGATTGCATTGAATATGGGATGATCCGGCACTAAGGTCTGGACTATGACACGTGTGGCTGATCTGCGTCTACCTGCCCTGCCTGTTACCTGAACTATCTGCTGAAATGTGCGCTCTATTGCCCTGAAGTCGGGCATATAAAGAAGTTGCTCACCATAGACTACACCAACAAGGGTGAGATTAGGGAAATCATGTCCTTTTGCGATCATCTGCGTGCCCACGATAATATCAACATTATTATTTTGAATTGCATTTAGAGCATATAAGAGTTTGGCTGGCGTAGATATCTCATCTGTATCCATCTTTAAGATGCGGGCATCAGGAAAGGCCTTTGATACCTCCTCTGAAATCCTTTCTGTACCTAAACCTATAGGCCTCATATCTATACAACCACAAAAAGGGCAAATCTCAGGCAGGGCTAAAGTAAAACCGCAATAGTGACACAGGGCAACCCCCCTTGCTTTATGATATGTAAGGCTCCTGTCACAATTCGGGCAAGAAAGGACTTTCCCGCACCCAGGACACACAATAGCAGATGCAAAACCACGCCTGTTTATAAACAAAAGTGTCTGCTCACCCTTTAACAGGGTCTCTTTTATCGACTCCATTAGATCATCAGAGATTAGAGTGCTCTTCCCCCTCATGTCGACTATATCTATCTCTGGTAGATTGGCCACCCCTATTCTATATGGCATATTGATAAGGGATATTTCTGAAGCCTTTGCCTTTGTAAACGACTCCATAGAAGGGGTTGCAGACCCTAGGACCACAACAGCCCCTTCTTTTTTTGCCCTTAGCATACTTAGGTCCCTCGCATTATAAGGGACCCCTTCTGATTGTTTATAGCTGGGGTCGTGCTCCTCATCCACAATAATAAGGCCCAAATCCTTAAGCGGGGCAAATATTGCGGACCGTGCCCCTAATACAAATTTTACATTCTTTCTTGCTACCTTAAAAAACTCTATAGCCCTTGCCTTATCACTGAGGCCAGAATGAAACACGGCCACTTCAAAAGGAATCCTGAATTTTATCCTGTGGATGGTCTGCGGGGTGAGGGATATTTCAGGTACAAGATATATGACAGAACGGCCCACAGATAGGGCCTTCATTGCTAAGGCCAGATATACCTCTGTCTTGCCAGATCCTGTAATCCCGTGAATAAGAAATGTCTTAAATTCTCTGCCCTTGATGGCCTCTTCTATAATAGCTATGGCATGGGCCTGCTCTTTAGTGTATTTCAACCCCTCTATGGGAGGGTGCCCTATCGAGATGTCCTCCTCCATCTCCTTCAGCTCTATCATTCCTCTGTTTGCAAGGGCTACTATAGAGGATGTAGATCCCGGAATTATCTTTTTCAATCTCTCCAATAAGATACCGCTTTCCGGTATGGCATCTAAAAGCACTCTTTGCTTCTTGCCTGTCCGTACCCTTATAGAATCTATTTTATCTGCCTTAACCACTATATAACCAGGTTCTATCTCTATCTGTTTGCCCTTCCTCAGATAGGGAGGAAAGGCTAAAGATATGCAGGATCCAATACTTGCATGGTAATATCTAGCACACCACCAAAGCATATTGATAATACCTTCGGGAATCAATGGTTCTTTATCCAAGATCTGTAATACGCTCTTAAGGCCTTTTATGTCCTGCCTTTCATGAAGCGAGACTACCATGCCAACCCTGCGGCTGTCCCTTAGGGGCACAATTACCCTGCATCCCGTGCCAACAGTCATCCCTTCAGGTATGGCATAGGTGAGCATTTTATGGATCCCTAAAAATATTACTACATCAGCCACCATGTACATACCCCTCTAGATTACCATCATCTCAATAAAGGGCAACTTGTTTTTATTTAAAGAAAGACAGAATATCTTGACTATAGACCGAGATACCGTTTATAGTTTATATAGGATATAGTGGGGTAGCTATTGAAACAAACAGGTATAGAACAGGCCATAGCCGATCTTAAAGACGATAGCCCTGACATAAAAAGGATGGCAGCAAAGGCAATCCTTAAAGGCTGCCCCTCACCAGAAGATATATTTGCCCCTGTTTTAAAAGATGCAGACAGCACAACCACAAAGATTATTTATGACGTACTCTCTGATTCAAACCACGACTTTTCATCAATATTTATGGATGCAACAAAAGATAATGATCCCAGGGTAAGACGCCAAGCAATACGATACCTGTTTAGAAAAGGCAACTTTAAAATCGATGATGGCATAACGTGGCTAGATGATCACGACCCATATGTACGCAGAAGGGTTCTGTCTTATCTGGCCTGGAACAGAGAGCATCTTGCCTTAGAAAAGATTGCCCATATCTCTGTTACAGATAATGATCCTATTGTCCAAAAGGAGGCACTAAAATTACTTGGTGTATGGGGCAGCAAAGAGGATGCAGGGCTTATAATAAAGGCCCTTGAAGATAACAACACAGATGTGAGAATACAGGCTGTAAAGACCCTGGAAAAGATAACCGGAGAAGGGTTTGGAGAGCCTGTAGGTGCATCAGAAGACGAATTGGAGTGGATTATTGCAAAATGGCAGGGTTGGTGGGAGATTATGAGGGAAAGATCATAAATGAAGCAGCCTACGTATACCCCAAAGGCCTTTGCTTCTCTTCTCGGGATCTCTAAAAACACCCTCCTTAAGGGCGAGGCAGAAGGCAAATTTCCTAAACCTGTGATGACAACCGGTAGGCGCCGTTATATGCCCCATGATATCCCTAAGTATCTTAAAATCCTAGGCAAAGGGGACCTTATTGCATCTAAGAGGAGACAGCTTTTCCTTAACTTTAAAGGCGGAACCGGTAAGACTAGCATCTCTGCCTTTTACGGTTTTAGGCTTGCACAGCTAGGGATGAAGGTCTTGCTCATAGACTTAGATCCGCAGGGTCATCTCACCCAGTGTCTCGGCATTGACCATACAAATTTCGAGCATACGCTCTACAATGTCTTGATAGAGCGTATGGATATAAGGGATACAATACTAAATACGCCAATGAAAAACCTATTCCTAATCCCGGCAAACCTAGATCTCTCTCCTGTTGAACTTGCCCTTACCTCCATGAACGCCAGAGAATTACGCCTAAGAAAAGGCATTTCGCCTATAAAGAACACATACGATGTGATTATAATGGATGCCTCCCCATCCATTGGGCTTCTAAACCTAAATGGGATTCTGGCCTGCACTGAACTTTTCGTCCCTGTACTGGCTGACTTCCTCTCTTATCACGGGCTAAAGATCCTGTTTGAAACCATAGCCACTATAGAAGAGGACTTCGACTTTATATTTAATAACATCTACATCTTTTTAAACCATTATAATGCATCCCATAACATATGTCAGAGGGCAAAAAAGGCACTAGAGAAACACTACAAAGATTACTTAACAAAGACCGTAATCCGCCAGGATACAAAGATTGCAGAGGCAGCAAGCATGGGGCTGCCCCTACACCAGTATGCTCCTTCATCCAGAGGTGCTGTTGATATCGATTCTTTTATCAGGGAAATCTTTTATACCCTGCCACTTAACCTTTGATAGCGTGGTGCGATTGTGTTATATTTATAAAATGCCTTGGCTTGAGATGTATGAACCTAACCGGGAGGTAGATATATGCAAGACGGATTTGATAAAAGTGTAGCGGGAAAGATGCCAAAAAGCCTAAAGGGCAAACCTAACAGGCCATGGAATGTAGATCCTGTTCTTCTTCATAAGCCATCTATTGATCAGGAGATGCTTGTCCATCCTAAAGATAAAGAGAAGGCAGACAAAGATGCATCCATTCAAGAAGGACCTGCCAAAGCCCACGGAGCACTTGATACTATTGAAGACCTTAGCGTAGAGTTTATAGATGCCCTCTTTCAAAAGAAGGATGCCCAGCGGCACCTTAGAGAGACTCAAGCGGCCCTAGAAAGCACTATTAACGAAAACTCCTCCCTAAAAAACACCCTTGTAGAACTTGAAAACCGTATTGCCGATGAAGAAAAGTTAGGGCAAGAGATATCGTTTCTCAACGAGCAAGCAGAAGATGCTAACCTCTGCATGGAAAATATATCCAGGATGTTAACCGAAAAGACCAACGAGGCAGACAACCTCTCTGTGGAAAAAAAAGAGGTAGAGACCAGACTCTATCGGCTAAATGAGGATATACATAATAAGGCAACGCTTGAGGTAAAGGTGTCTATCCTGGAAAAGGAACTCGGCCTGGCTCACAATCGAGTCAAAGAACTGGAAACACTGCTGCATGCACAACAAGAGAAGAATGCCTCTTTGGGAAAAGAGTCAAAGGAACTGAAGGAGGCCTTAGATAAGGTCTATGCATCTTTAGCCCATATCCGTTTAAAGGCAAAAAAAGAGGCCTATGGACTCTGATACAAAAAAGAAGGTAACAGACTTACTCGCCTTGATGGACAACTTCTCCTATGATATCGATGCAAAGGCAGAGATTAAAGGGCTTCGTGAAGAAATAAAGGATCTCCAAAAAGAGCTGCAAACCCTTAAGCAAAAACTCTCTCAATTTGAAGAGACCTATATCCATAAAAGAGAAGAAGTACGGCTTATACAGCAGGAATTAGAAACACTCTTTGATAATAAACAATAAAGACTCTTTAAACTTTATATACATTCTATAGAAAGACCTCTGGTGAAAGAAGGGCCTGTCTAGCCGCATGGCCTGAGAGCTTCGCTCGCAATGACGTAATGAATACTATGCAAAGGTCTCGATCTGTGCCGAAACAATAGACTGCTGGCATTCTCATTTTCCTGCCTCTTGGGTGGAATGGAAAAATAATGGAATAAAAATAGAAAATTTTTTCCCTTGACAGGGTTTGCAGATATAACTATCATTTCATGTTTTTATAATTGTATTAATTATTACAACCAGTTAAATGTTTGAGGCTCGTTGGCATAAAAAGTGCTCTACAGTACCAGTACAGTAAGAACTGTAAATTAAAAATTCGCCGGGAGACAACATGAAGAGGTTATGGGCATCCATTTCAATTATAGGAGTTTTCCTGTTTATTGCCGCAGGGATTGCAAATGCAACGACAATTGGCTTTGGGGACAGTGTAAAATATTGGCCAGGGTGGGCTAACGGTTCAAGTGATGATTCCAAAGATACTATTGGTACTCCAGATATTTTAGGCGGGCATGTCGATATAGATGGGGGTTACCTAAGGAGCGTAAGCATTTCATATAAGAATACTTTTAATGCAGGTAGGTATGATGTATCATTGGAGGCTGGTGATTTATTCATTGACCTTGTTGCAAACGATGGATCTTACGGAGATTGGGATTATGTAGTGGATACCAGCTCAGGGAATACCTATTCATTCACACCTGGTCAGTTTGCGTTGGGTGACGGGAGTTGCTACGTATACTCAAACACAACTTGGGGGTATTCTGGCTGGAACATCCGGGATAATCATCCTGTAAACTACGATAATACAAGTCTTGGTGTAAATTCACTCCCTGGAGATCCACTTACAATTCTTCCGTTTAATTATACCGATACCTCAAGTTTACTCACATTTTCTTATTCTGGACTAAATCTACCATTAAACGCATTCAACGGCGAGTATTCTTTCATCATGGGCTGGACAGTAAGTTGTGCCAATGATGTGATATACGAGAACGTTGCAACCCCTGTCCCTGCACCTACCACCATACTGCTGGTTGGGAGTGGATTGCTTGGCCTGGTTGCCTTTGTGCGCAAAAGAAAGATGCTATAGAAAAAATTCAGGCCCCTACCTCTTAGGGGCCCTATTCGATTTACCACTTTTGACTGACCCTATAAATGGCTCCAAATCTTACAATCATATAACAAACCCTTTGAATACTATCCATAT
>CAZVAH010000111.1:0-6311 GCA_964625035.1 uncultured Bacteriovoracaceae bacterium
TATGGTGGCATATTCCTTTATCCTGAAGATACAAAGGATCCAAAGCGGCCAACAGGGAAGCTGAGGCTACTGTATGAAGCAAATCCACTTGCCTACATAGTAGAACAAGCTGGTGGCTATGCAAGTACAGGATATCAAAGGATACTTGATATTACTCCAACCGAGATTCACCAACGTGTGCCCTTGGTTATTGGCTCGCGCCTGGATGTTGAAGAATACGGAAGATTTGCAAAGGAGAATATTAAGGAGTAAGAAAATCATTCCGTATTGGAAAGGGAGACTTATATGAGTAATAAAACTTTTTCAGAATCTGAGTTTGTAGACGCCCTTGATATTGGACGTCCCCCTAACATAAAAATGTTGTTTCCTCATTCAAAGGCATTGATTGTGAGTGGAAAGGTAATAGATAGGGCAATGCTTAGAAAGGGCAGCGCAATGACCATCGCTGCAAATGGCAGAAACAGCATGATCATTCGAGGTGTCTTAAAGGCAGCTCAGAAGGCGAATGCAGCCATAATAATTGAGATTGCAAAATCTGAGAGTACATATTGTGCTATAAACATGTGGAATCTCGCCAGATATGTTGATACATTGTGCAATGAACTTGGTGTTACAATACCTGTGGCAGTACATGCTGATCATTACGGGATAAAAAACCAGGAGGATGTTGAATCTGCCAAGATAGAGATACCATCTATATTTGATGCAGGTATTACATCTATTGCGATAGATGCATCCCATATGAGTGATGATAAGAATCTATTGGCCAACCTTGTGCTCAATCCGTATGTCCCAAAGTGGGCGGGCTATGAGACCGAGGTGGGAGAGATAAAAGGAAAGAAAGGTCTTTCCACTGCCCAGGAGGCCCTCTTCCTTATTCAGGGGTTAAATGCCCACGGGATTTATCCCGACTGGATTGCGCTCAATAATGGGACCACACATGGCATTGAGGCGAGTGATACAGGGATTCAGGTGGAGCTGACAAAAGAGATTCATGGTGCCATTGAGAGATATGGCATCTCAGGTGCGCAGCATGGGACATCAGGAAACAATTTAGAGCGCTTGCGCAGGATTACCACGGAGACTAACACAACAAAGGCGAATGTCGCCACTGCATTGCAGATGATATCATGGGGCGTAGAGGTAAATGAATATGGCAATGCCATTCAGGACAAAGATGGATTGTTTATAAAGCTAAAAGATGCTGGCGTTATAAATAATCTATGGGCTGAGATGGTAGCGTACGCTCAATCAAACTCTCTAAAGGGTGGAAATTATAAGAAACTCAATCTTGTCTTTGAGACAAAGATCCTGGCCCAGCCAAAGGATGTGCGTGAACGTATGGCAGATGCCGTGGAGACATTTGTATACAGGCTGCTTGTTGATGTCTTTAATGCACAAGATACTGCGCCGCTTGCTATTGAGGCTATATTAAAGGCAGGTTCATATAACCTTGGGCCAAAAGGGAGTCTAATAGAAGACCCGGATAATTGGACTGATGAGAAGATTAAGAATCGGGCACGTTCTTTTAGTAAGCCTGTTGGCGACCCTGGAGCTGATTATAACGATTGATTTGCATCAAAATAATTAAAGATACAGTTTGTATGAAAATAGTTGTCAGTTGTCTGTGGTCAGTTGTCACTTGGAGGGAATCATCTTATCTGGGAATCTTACAACGGACAAATAAACTACTGACAGGGATGGAGTTCTTGTCCTTTGGGTGTCTATTATCTTCTGTATTCCGTGTACACCAAAGTCAGGCTGGGAATAATTCTTTCAGCTCTTGACGAATCAGGTATTGTGTGGCATGACTCCGCCAGTGATGGAAACCTTAGGAGGATGTATATGGCTAGAGTTACTGTTGAAGATTGTCTTGAAAAGATAAATGATCGTTTCTCCCTTGTCATAGTTGCAGCTAAACGAACCAAGCAACTGGCGAGGGGAGCTACACCTTTATCTAGGCGTAAGGAGAATAAACAGGTGGTTACTGCCTTAAGGGAGATTGCAGAGGGTAAGATACTGATTCAGAGTGAGTCATGATAAAGAAAGACTACTATGAAATACTGGGTGTTTCCAGGTCTGCCTCGTCGGATGAAATAAAGAGGGTATATAGGAAACTTGCTCTACAATATCATCCTGACAGGACCCCCGGAGACAAGCAGGCAGAAGAACGCTTTAAAGAGGCTGCAGAGGCATACGAAGTACTGCGTGACCCTGAGAAGAGGCGTATATATGATCAATATGGTCATGATGGTCTGCATGGCACAGGGTTTGAGGGCTTTTCCAGCTTTGATGACATATTTGAAAGCTTTTCAGACATTTTTGGCGATATATTCGGGTTTGGTGGATTTTCTACCAGGCGAACCTATCGTAGCAGGCCTTCCCGGGGTGCGGATCTCAGGTATGATGTAAGTATAACCTTAGAGGAAGCAGCAAAGGGTAAAGAAATAGAATTTGACATACCGAAGACTGAGGTTTGTGACCATTGTGGGGGCAGTGGTGCTGAGCCGGGCACTTCACCACAGACATGTAGTGTATGCGGTGGCAGAGGGCAGGTATACAGATCTCAAGGTTTTTTTACTATAAGCACCACCTGTACCAGATGCCAGGGGACAGGACAGGTTATACCCACGCCATGTAAGAGCTGCAGGGGCTTGGGCACTCTCAGGCGTAAGAAGACCTTGAAGGTGAAGATCCCTCCCGGTGTGGACTCAGGCACTACAATAAGGTTGGCTGGTGAAGGTCAACTTGGGGAGCATGGAGGCCCCCCAGGTGATTTGTATGTAATGATACAAATGAAACCCCATAACATATTTACGAGGGAGGGTGACGATCTTATTTGTGAGGTCCCCTTATCCTTTGTTCAGGCTGCTTTGGGTACAGTTGCTAATGTCCCTACTATAGATGGCGAGTATGATCTTGAGATCAGACCTGGCACTCAGCCGGGGGAGATATACGTCATTAAGGATAAAGGGCTGAAGCACTTAAGGGGCAGGGGATATGGTAATATAAGAGTGGCTATAAGGATTGTGATACCGAGAAAACTTACAAAAGAGCAAGAAGAGCTGCTTAGACAATTTGCCCTTATCTCCGAAGATGAGGTGAGGGATCGTGCAAAAAACAAGAAGAAGTTTAATATATTTTAACCCTGTAACCCTGGCTATACCGATAAAAATCTACTAGGATTCAGAGGCAGTAGTCCTTGATACAGTGGAATTTTGGTTGTTAGATACTTCCGAATGTGTCATATATATTGCTAGATAATTTTGAGTATGATGATATCTTTATAGGAGGTGTATATCGATGGAGATAAAGCAAGGAAGATTTTTGTCAAAAGACCTTTCCATATTTTGGGAGGCATGGCTCCCAGAAGAGGGCCCGAAGGCTGTGCTTCATACAATACACGGGTTTGGAGAACATATAGATCGGTATAAGAATGTGGTGGATGAGCTAGTGCCAGCAGGATATGCACTCATTGGTACAGATCACAGGGGGCATGGGAGAAGTGATGGCAGACGTTGTCATGTAAAAAGCTTTATGGAATTTATAGAGGATGAAAGGCAACTCTTTACAGAGGTGATCAGTTCGCTGCTTTCAGATATACCTTACTTTGTATTGGGACATTCTATGGGGAGCATTATTGCTATGAATTATGTAGAACGCTATCCTGAAGGCATAAAGGGGCTGATCCTTTCTGGTACAGGCTCTACGCCAGGGAGTTCAGTATCCAAGGCATCCCTGATACTTGCAAAGATCGCATCAAGGATCACGCCTGGTATTCATGTAAAATCTCCATTACCACCGGATTTTATCTCCAGAGATCCTGATGTGGTGAAGGCATATGTAGAAGACCCTTTGGTCTATGATATTATAACCCCCAGGTTGGCAGAGCAGATGTATACATACCTTGCTAAGGGTTTTGAAGGGGCATCTTGGATAAGACTGCCAGTCCTTATTCAATGTGGCTCTTCTGACACATCCTTTTCTGGCCAGGAAGATCTCTATAACAGGATTGATTCTAAGGATAAGACCATTCATATATATGAAGGTCTTAAGCATGAGGTCTATAATGAGCTTTTTGATGACAGAGCAAAGGTCTTAGGCGATTTACATGCATGGGTCGATGAGCATGTTTAACTTTAAAATTCTATTTTGATAGCTTAGTGCAGAGCATTATAGCTGTATTCACATAGATTTCGCTGTGGTTATAGCACCATAAGGCCTTCCTTTTCTTTTCAAGAGGAGCATTTTCCTTCCATCCGGCAAGCTTTAGGTAATTTGCAATACTTGCCATGGCATCAATTTCATTAAATGGATCCTTTTTCCCGTCATTATTTCCATCTATCCCGTACGTGATAAAGGAAGATGGGATAAACTGTGCAGGTCCTATTGCACCTGCAAATGATCCTGTAATTTCTAGTGGATCAATATTGAGATTCTCTGCAATGACAACGAGACAATATAGCTCACCCAATGCCCATATCGCCTTAGTTTTCGCACGTTTGAATGCGGAATTATCTGACAATTCAGGGTATTCTTCTCTTAATGATTCAAAAAATTTGGGGTGAGCACATGCTGCAAGGCTTACATACGAACGAAATACATTGTATTTTTCAGGGTAATGACCCAACTGGGACTCTATTATAAGGATTGCAGTTATTATCTGAGGAGATACAGCAAAGTTCTTATATATCCCTTTGAATTCTTTAGAGTTGTCTTTTATATATTGCTTACCCATGTCTATATACTTAGGGTCGATATCCATATATTTCTTGTAGAGCTCTAATTCGGGTAATTTCTGGAAGAGGTTTTTTATAATCACTGTATTCTCAATATACACTCTGGGGTCATTTAAGAGGATGCTGATTTGATCTTCATTAGCCCCTTTTTTTATTAGAGCATCTTTTATGTATGCAACAATTTCCTTATCTTGTGCATACAAGGGGTCATATATTACACACAATATGCTGATATGTATAAGCACCCATATGATATATCTTTTCACTTCATACCTCTTTTGCTAACTTTGATATATAGGTACTTAATAAAAAGTAAAGGGATAAATTTTATATGAAAAAGTCAGGGATCGTGGGTCAGGGGTCGGTTTTCAGGGATGGATGTTTCTCTCATCCCGGGCATGTTTTCATCCTTGGTTGTGTCCGCTAGGACATGCGGGTTTATATGAAAATAGCTACTAAAGGTTTAAGCACGGAGAATAGTCTGTCTCTAGTCCTTGGTCTTCAGCCTTTTGCCTGTCTTCTTTATTACAGCCTCAATCTCGGATATTAGTTCATCAAATACTTCCTGTACGCTTTTGATTTCTCTTATCATACCTGCCACCTGGCCACTCATTACCGAGCCATTTTCTACATCACCTTCTATTGATGCCATATAGGTCCTGCCCGGGCCTATCATCTCAAGTATTTCTTCAGGAGATGCCCCTGTGATTTCTGCATCCAGGATTTTTTTGGAGAGTGTATTTTTTATTACTCGTACAGGATCTTTTACTTTTCTGCCAGTTATTGTGGTATCTGTGTCTTTAGCACTGATGATGGCCTGTTTGAAGTTTTCATGAACAGGGGATTCCTTTGACGCAGCAAATCTTGTGCCCATCTGAATACCTTCTGAACCAAGGGCAAACGCAGCAACCATGCCCCTTGCATCTGCAATGCCTCCTGCCGCAATTACTGGTATAGCAACGGCATCTACCACCTGTGGGATTAAGGCAAAGGTAGTAAGTTCGTCCCTGCCATTGTGTCCACCTGCCTCAAAACCTTCAGCTACTACCATGTGATATCCAAGGTCCTGGGCCTTTTGTGCCATCCTTACATTTGCTATCACATGTATTGATATGGCCCCTGCTGATTGGAGCATCTTGTATACCTTTGCCGGGTTTCCGGCAGAAGTGACTACAACCTTTACACCTTTGTTCAGTGCTGCACCTATCATGGCATCATAATCGGGCCTTATCAGGGGGAAGCTTATGCCAAAGGGTTTGTCTGTCATTGACATTAATGTATCTACCTCTGTATTAAGGGTTTCCATGTCCATGGCACCAATACCCATGACCCCAAGACCACCTGCATTGGAAACGGCAGCTGTAAGGGCTGCATTTGAGACCCAGACCATACCCCCCTTAAGGATGGGATATTTAATGCCCAATATCTTGCTTACCCTGGTCTCTATCATCTATTTCCCCTTTTATTAATCTTGTAGGATATACTAACATACCAATAGCGTTAAAACATTATGCTTTTTAGCCCCTTATATGAAAATAGTGAATATTAAACAGTGAACAGTGAAGAGTTAAA
>CAZVAH010000112.1:0-6199 GCA_964625035.1 uncultured Bacteriovoracaceae bacterium
TCTATGATTCTCTATAGCGAAAAAGATCAATTAGATATCTTGAGACACACCTTATATCCAAAAAGGCCTTTCACCTTTTTCAGATAGGTAGAGTGCTTTTATCCTTCTGACAGCCCTCCAATCAAAGCCATTACATTGTGCCCTAAGACATCATGATTATAGCCGCCTTCCAGGATAGCGAAAGAGCCTCCATTGCATCTAATGGCAGCGGATCTGACCTTCTTGCCGATTTCCTGGTAGTCCCTGGTCTTCAATACACCGCCCCAGTCCTGCTCATGGTTGTCAAACCCGGCTGAGATGCCGATTATGTCTGCCTGACAATGTTCCATTTCATAGATCACCTCATCCATATATGCATCCCGATTACTGGCAGATATGTTATGTATGGTTACATATCCCTTATTTTCCAGGATATTTACCGTGCCATCCCCATAGTGGAGGTCAATATCCAAGACATAGGCACTTTGAATCTTTCCTAACCTTTTCAGGTGCTCTATGGCTATAGCCATGTTGCTGAAATAACAAAAACCCCAGGAGGAATTCGACGAGGCATGATGACCAGGCGGGCGTATAAGTGCAAAGCATGGCTCTTTAATACCAATAGTAGCAGCCTTAATAGCTCCACCGGCAGCCAGGGCTGCAATGGGATATAACCCTTGCCTTCTTACATCCTCTATATGTGGCTTTGTATGAACAGATGCAATATCAACCTCAGAGGCAGGGTCTGCTGTAACAAATTCCACGTGAGGTTTAATCACGTCAACTACAGCCTCCATTCGCCCGGCATCTGCAGCCGGATCGGATGTATAGACCTGATAAAAATCCTCATGAAAAACGACCTTCATGATCTCCTCCTTATTGCAAATAATATAAGGCTATATTGTATCTCTTAAAGGCAAGACTTGCAAATAAAACCTTCAGATTTTACTCAAGTATCCAACTGTGATAACTTATAAGGAGACTAACGGATCTGCCTAAGGCGCAATAATTATTGGCAGAGATTAACTAAAGGACAAACCAACTATGGATGGTGTTGCAAATAAAAGATATGTGTTACTTATTGCCACGCTCACCTCTTTTCTTACCCCCTTTATGGGTTCTTCTGTCAACATTGCTCTGCCTTTAATTGGCAAAGAATTTTCGATGAACGTGGTCTTGTTAAGTTGGATCCCCACCTCATATATCCTGGCTGCTGCAATATTTCTTGTCCCCTTTGGAAGGATAGCAGATATATATGGGAGGAAGATGATCTTTACATACGGCATACTGATCTATACTGTCTCCTCCTTTCTTTCGGCAATCTCGCCTTCTGCTGCTATGCTGATTGCCTTTAGGGTCTTCCATGGGATCGGAAGTTCTATGATTTTTGGGACCGGGGTAGCAATTCTCATATCAGTATTCCCCGTAAGGGAAAGGGGCAAGGCCCTGGGGATAAATGTTGCTGCAGTCTATTCGGGTCTTTCTCTTGGGCCATCTTTAGGCGGGTTTCTCACGCAGCACTTTGGATGGAGAAGTATCTTTTTTATAAATGTACCAATAGGCCTGGTAATAATCTTTCTTGTTTTCTGGAAGTTGAGGGAAGAGTGGGCTGAGGCAAAGGGGGAAAGGTTCGATCTTGCTGGTTCTATATTCTACAGCCTTGCACTTACAGCTATAATGTATGGTTTTTCTCTGCTGCCAAAAGTGTCGGGCGCATGCTTAATTCTCACAGGTGGCTTGGGGATCTTTGGATTTGCCCTGTGGGAAATAAAGGTGGAAAGCCCTGTTTTAGATATAGATCTTTTTAGAAACAATACTGTCTTTGCCTTATCTAACCTGGCAGCCCTGATCAACTACAGTGCAACATTTGCTGTGAGTTTCCTTTTAAGTCTTTACTTGCAGTATACAAAAGGGGCCACCCCTCAAGACGCAGGCCTGATCCTGGTGACGCAGCCTGTTGTGATGGCCATCTTTTCACCCCTTGCCGGCAGGCTTTCAGACAAGATTGAACCAAGGGTGGTTTCCTCAATAGGTATGACACTTACTGCCATTGCACTTTTCCTTTTTACCTCTTTAAACAATAACACCTCTTTGGGGTTCATACTGACAAGCTTGATCCTGCTTGGTTTCGGTCTTGCCCTTTTCTCGTCTCCCAATACAAATGCAGTCATGAGTTCTGTGGAAAAGAAATCTTACGGTGTAGCATCAGGAACACTTGCAACAATGCGGCTCACCGGGCAAATGCTAAGCATGGGAATTGCCATGTTGATATTTGCGCTGTACATAGGCAGAGTACAGATTACACCTGAATACTACGCTCTCTTTGTGAAAAGTATAAAGGTAATATTTGCCATTTTTGCTATCCTTTGTTTTGGTGGCATATTTGCATCGCTTGCAAGGGGCAAGGTGCGGTAGATATGGATCAAAATCCTTATAGTAAATAGTAAACAGTAAATAGTGAGTGAATAGTAAAAGATTGAATAGTTGATAGCCAGTTGGCTAGGCTTTTGTGCTTCATATGAAAATACTTTTAGGCAGTCATGCTTTAAAGGCCTTTCGCACTAGGAGATAGTTTCAAATACATCCTGGGGTTCGCAACATAACTTGCGGTATTTTTTAAACCGGTATTTCTTCCCCCTCAAAAAACTGATGGAACTCACCTGGCAGGTCATGATAATCAATAGATCGTGTCTCACTAGATAAATCCACTGAATTATAGGTGTGCCAATATAAAATCGGGTCTGTAGCATCCCTGCGGTCATTTATAAAATCAATCACTGCAGCAAAAGCCTTTGAAGTATACGTGGGATCCAGAGGTATATCTTCACGATCTTTTAAAACTCTTAGCGCATGCAAACCTTCTTTGGTTGGGTATCCATACCCCTGGCCAAAATATTCGTTCAATACCTGTGGTGTGCAGATCTTGATATCTGGTATCTCTTTAGAATTCGCTTTTAGGAGATTGTAAGTCTTTTCCATTAAAGATTTCACTGTCCCTGGCGTTGTTAACTGTAAAGGGCCCAGATAAGATGCTGCAACCCTGACCCCTATGACAGTAGAGTCAAGACCTGCTAAGAGGCATCCAAGGGCCAATCCTGCCATGGTCCCGTTTGAACCTAAGGGGCAAAAGATATATTTAGGCACAGGCATCAGGCCATCCTCAATCTGCTTCTTTAATTCAAAGACTGCGTTTATAAATCCAAGGGTTCCTATTGGCGAGGACCCGCCGGCATAAAGAAAATAGGATCTTGGGTGCCTTATCTTTTGAGGAAGGTAGAAATTAAGACCTGTCCTTAGCATACCTTTTGTATAGACCATCTCTGCGTTATATCTGTGGAACAAAAGCATGTTTTGCTTTACATATTTCGTTACAGGCTGATAAAAAAGCAGAAGCGTACAGGCAAGCCCAAGCCTATGACAGTAAATAGCAGTGGCCAGGCCGTGGTTTGTACCAATCCCGCCCATGGTTATTACCCGCCTCTTTTTTCTCTCGACCGCATCTGCCAAGACAAACTCTAATTTCCTGACCTTATTGCCTCCATATACCTTAGAATCCAGATCATCTCTCTTGATCCACAGGTTGGAACAGCCCATTTCCTCTAGCCTGTGAACAGGTGTGGGAAAGAAGCCCAAAGCGATCCAGCTGATCTTTTCTCGCAAGGAAGGAAACAAATCAAATAAGGCAGGTTGATCCTCAGGATTACTCATTATCTTTTCAGGCATTATTCTATCCAATCCTCCTGTTTTTTAATATCACTCAAATCTATCCCATGTTTTAAAAGATAGCGTTTACGCAATTGATAAACCAAGACTCCGGAGAATATAAAGACAAAAAACAGTATAATCTTTAAAGGAGACTTCATATCAAAGATGATGATGGCACTAAAAAAGACGACCATAATAAATCCAACAAATGGACACAACCAGAACCAGATGCCTTTCAGCTTGAATTCAGAGTTTTGATATCTATCCGGATACCGTTTGGGAAGGATTAGGGAGGCCATGAGAACAGGAAAAAAGATAATCATCCCACCCAAGGCGGCATAGGATGCAAATGTCTCCAAAGAAAATCCTGATAAGACACCAAGTATGGAAAGGCCCCAGATTATTGTGAGAAGGATGTGTGCTGTGCCAAATCGTTTGTTTAACCTCCCAAGCCACTTTGGCAGGATGCCATCGTCAATTATGACCAAAAGCGATTTGGTGGCTACAATAAAGAGGGCATTAAGCGTTGTGGTAAGCGCCAGAATAGCACCGCCAGCAATAAAAAAGGCAAACCCAAATTTACCAAGAAAGCATTTGCTGACAGTGATTAGAGGCTCAGCACTATTTGTAAGCGTTTGCCACGGTAGTGCCCCGACAGTTGCTATGGACACAAGTATGTAGAGAGTAGTAATTACAGGAAAGGCTATGAAAAGCGCCCTGGGTATTACACGCCCAGGGTTTTTAATCTCCCCGCCTAGTTCAATAATCCCATTTGATCCAAAATAGGTGAATGTCAGCAAGGCCACACCCAGAACCAGGCTGCTTATTCCCTTTTGAAAAAACCCACCAAAGTGTTCTGGGGTGAGGATTGTCAGCCCCTTTCCGGAATAAGAAAAGAGGGCAGCAATCAGGATTATCACCATAACCCCCTGTACCTGCGCCGCAAGCCGAACACCAAAGAGGTTTATAATAAAAAATAGGGTAAGAAGCCCAATAGCAAAGATCTCGATTGAAAGATTCGGGGCAAATGCCTTAGCATAATTCGCACAGGCAATAGCATACAGCGGAATCTGCCCAAAGAATGAGGCCAGCGCATATGTCCATACACCGATAAAGGCCAGCCCTGGGGAGACCATCCTGCTTGGATATTTATAATTTCCTCCAGTTGAGGGAATGGCTGAGCCCAGCATGGCAAGGGGCATCATGGTGATAAAGACCGGTATTACAGCGAGCCCATAGGCAAGAGGCAGGGCTGGGCCTGTAATCTTGAGTACGATTCCTGTAAAGACAAAGACCCCACCGCCAATTGTGAAGCCTATTGCGATAAAAACTACCTCTTTTAGACCTAATACACGTTTTAGTCCGGTAATAGCCATATTAAATACTCCTTTTAATCAACCAAGGCAGATCTAAGTTCATTTTGGTATAGACTATCAATAAGGATTTCTAATGCCATTTGGTGCATTCTCAAACGATTTTTTAAATCCAGTATTGTAGGAGTTTCTAGCGTATACACCTTCTTGCTATTATAAAGCCGGGCATAATTGGAAAGGCTAAGCTGCCTGGTTGCTTTCATATACCATAGCCCCCACATGGGTGCGTCGATTAAACCATCTTTTGTCTTTAAGATAATCATACTTACATCCTGCTCGATTGGGTAACCCGAACCCCTCTCTGCCTCAATCACCCTTCTGCTAAGTGTTGTATCGGGATTGCCGTACTGATAAATATAAAATCCTTTGCCGCTAGGGTCTTCATGATGATCAGTCATAATATCATATGTTTTGCCCTCAATAAATTTCTTTATAATCGTTGACTCCTGAGCCTTGAATGAAACAAAATCCCTGTTAATGTCTCTGCCCTCCTGATTGAAGCGTATATTATGACTCCAGCCCCAGGGATTCACTATGGGAACGATATCAAAAGAGATATTTTCATATTTCTTAGGATCTTTAGCAAGCATCTCTATGGTTTCTACCATAAGCTCTGCACCAGCAGGTTCGTTTCCATGAACCCCTCCATTTAAGAAGACCCTATATTTTGTTTCTTTGACAGGCGTAAATGTCACAACCCATATAGGGACTTTGTATTTCCCATACTCTACTTCACCAAGTACCTTCATAGATAGTTGGCTGGAAGAGGTAGCCTTTAAAAGCCGGGCACTAACTGAAGAAATGTCTCTCACCAGGGGTTGCGTCTCTAGAAACATCGCTTTGTGTCCACTAGCGCAGGAAAGAAAAAATATCGTGAAAAATAATAACACACTCAAAATTAATTTATTACTCACCATGTGATCCTTTACCTCCAAAATGTATTTCAAAACGCGGATACTCAACTTCCGTAATGCTAACAAGTTTTGATTCAGGATGCTCGTTTATAAAACATTGTGGCTTTTCAGATTCTTCTATTGTAAATCTCTTAACATAATAAAACTTTTGTTCTGCATCCCAGTAAATGGAGGAATAGACCTTGCCGGATTTAAATTTCTCTATTATCAGAATATTGTCCTCAAAAT
>CAZVAH010000113.1:0-6169 GCA_964625035.1 uncultured Bacteriovoracaceae bacterium
CAGTTATTTTTTACGAATGCATCAAGTTTTGATGTTGAGATTTTGGATTTTGAGATTGTTTAGGGTTTAGAAATTAGAATTTAGGGTTTTCTACATTTAGACTGGAAATAATGCATGCTTTCATGTTTAGTTGTGGCCGGCAGGCCATGAGGGTCTATGAAAGAAACATTTGTAAATCTGCAAAGCGATGACCTTTCGAAGTGGTTTGAGGGTTCCTTCTCTGGATTGCTCGGGTGTGTGTTGTTATATACCTTCTTTGGTATGTTTCTCGTGCATACACATGCAGACATTATCTCCTCAGAGATGCATTTATTCATATCAAACCACATGCTACCTGTAATCATGCCAGATGATATCTATCTTAAAGGGTTTTCCCATCAACTTGGAAGTGCCCTGTTCTTTGGACTCACCCTGGGGCCACTGACTGCTATATTGGCCTCTGCTGTATCCATCTCCCCCTGGATAAAAGGACATTTCAGCAAGATGGATATCTTTATCTGTGTGATGCTGATCTGTATCTATCTCTTTCTTACATTCAGTAAAGAGATGCCTCTTGTATCTATAGTATCCAGCATACTTGCTCCTGCCTTTTTCTTTATACCATGGATTTATACTGTGAAGTATAGGGGGGCTACCAAGAAAAGGCACCATCCGCCTTTGGCGGACCACAGACGAGCAAGATGGATTGTATTTGTATTAATATTGTTATCTCCCCTGGCTTTGTTTAAAGGTACCTCCTTCATAGAGATACGGGATGCAATGATTGACATGCCTGTGCTAAATAAATTAACTGACTTTTATTATAACCACACGTTGCTTGCAGCACATGTAATAAAACCTATACGTTATCAGACACAAAAGGTTATAGCCATAACCAAAGATATAGGAAAGATAGGGTATTCCCCCCACGGAAGCCTATGGATAAGGACAAAAGACCCTTGTAGTATCAAAGGTAGAATACTGGCTGTAAGTAAAAGGCCTGTTGCCTGTAATGGTATCACTGTTTCCAAGAAAGGGTTTGTAAACCTTGGTAACAGAGTTATAAGGCAGGGAAGTGAAAAATTTGACAATAAAAGATCTATAAGAAAGGCGGTTGGGTTTTTTCTTAAAGGCCCTATTATCCTGATCCCCATTTTTGCTATTCTCTGGCTTGCGCTATGGCTTGCATCCCTTTTTGAACACCATAAGTTTTTTGTGGTCTTACTAATAGCAGTCTATCTTATAGGCTTTATCCCTCACATGCACTACATATACCTGACTCACAGCATCAACATACACAAAGAAAAGGCCCATACGTTTGCTGCTTCAGATAGTGTAAAAAAACGCTATATAGCCCTTAGATACCATTCAGGAAAATTTACTCGAGACGAATTATCGGCCTTTACAACTGATCCCAGCCCCAAGATGCGCCTCAATGCCTATATCATAATGGGAAAGAGAAAATATGCGGATCTTGTCGGCCTCCTGGAAAAGGGCACTAGAGATCCACAACTGAATGTAAGGACAAAGGCATGCGAGGCCCTTGGGCGGATAGGAAATACAGAGGCCCTCAGGGTATTAGAGAAGGTGGCAGGCGGCGACCCTTCATGGTATGTCCGCAACTATGCCTACGGGGCAATAGGCAGAATCAGGCCGGTCTTTAAAGTAGTGGATGAATAGGTAACATCTGGTTCCATTTCCATTCTGACTCCTGGCTCCTGACTCCTGGCTCCTGGCTAGTTATTTTAACACATATGGCAGGCCACAAAGTGGCCTTTGTCTTTCTCAACAAGGATTGGCTTGATGTTGTGACACACATCTTTAGCCAGTGCACATCTGGGACTGAATACACACCCACTAAAGATGTCCGAAGGGCGAGGGATATCACCTTTCAAATCGGATTTGATCCTTTTAAGCCCAGGCTTATGGGTAGGCACAGCGGCAAGTAAGGCCTGTGTGTAGGGATGCATGGGATAATCGTATAGTAAAGAGGTGGAAGCCAGTTCTACGATGCTACCCATATACATGACTGCAACCCTGTTTGATATATAACTCACTACAGATAGATCATGTGATATAAAGAGATAGGAGAGCCCGAACTCATCCTGAAGATCTATAAGGAGATTTATTACCTGGGCTTGAATGGATACATCCAGAGCTGATACCGGTTCATCACATATAACAAATTTGGGATTTAGGGCAAGCGCCCTCGCGATACATATCCTCTGTCTCTGGCCCCCTGAAAATTCATGCGGGTATCTATCTAATACATCCTTATGTATCCCTACCAATTCCATTAATCTTAAACCCCTTTTTCTAATCTCTGCCTTTGAACCAATCTTATGGATCAACATTGGCTCTTCTACAATGGAGATCACCTTTCTTCTGGGATTAAGAGAGCTAAATGGATCCTGAAATATCACCTGCATACCCCTGCGCAGGTTGCGTATAACCTCTTTTGATGCATTTTTCACATCAATCCCATCAAAGATTGTAGTGCCTGCATCTGACCTCTCTAACCTCAGGATGAGTCTGGCAAGTGTAGATTTGCCACATCCTGACTCCCCAACAAGCCCTAAGGTCTCATTGGGATATATATCAAGATCGATACCATCTACTGCCTTTACCTGGCCTATAGATTTCCCAAATACACCAGCCTTGATAGGGTAATATTTTTTGAGCCCCTTTACTTCTAATAAAGTCCTCACCTTCCAAACCTCCAACACCTCACTATATGACCTGGCTTGGGGTGATAGACTGGAGGAAATTCATGGGAGCATCTGTCCATAGACTCCTTACATCTATCATGAAAAGTACAACCTTTAGGCAAGTCTGTAAAAGGAGGCACCACCCCCGGGATTGTATAGAGTCTGGAAGACCCCGCCCTATTACCTATAACAGGAAGGGACTTTATCAAACCTTTTGTATATGGATGCAAGGGGTTATCAAAAATTTCGTCTGCACTTGAAAACTCCACTATTTTACCCGTATACATCACAGCTACATGCTGACATGTCTCAGCCACCACTCCAAGATCATGAGTGACAAAGAGGATGGATGTACCAACCTTATCCCTTAAGTCATTCATAAGGGTCAATATTTGAGCCTGTGTAGTCACATCCAAGGCTGTAGTGGGCTCATCTGCTATCATAAGCTCTGGCTTGCATGCAAGCGCCATGGCTATCATCACCCTCTGACACATCCCCCCACTTAATTGATGGGGATAATCTTTAATCCTGTTTTCAGGTGCAGGGATACCCACCATGCCAAGCACATCTATTGTCTTTTCTAATGCCAGGTCCTTTGATCCGGAAACATCTCTGTCATGGAGCAGGATAATCTCTGAGACCTGAGAACCTATAGTAAATACCGGATTCAGGGAAGTCATAGGGTCCTGGAATATCATAGATATCCTACCTCCCCTTATCTGGCGCATTTCATCTTCATCCAATGCTAACAGATCTCTCCCATCAAATATGATCCTACCATTTACAGTCCTGCCAGGATCAGGGATTAGCCTCATGACAGACAGTACCAATACAGTCTTTCCACATCCTGATTCCCCTACAATACCCAATGTGTGGCCTTTCTGAAGGGAGAGTGTCAATCCATCTACCGCCTTGACCAGCCCATCTGATGTAAAGAAATAGGTATGTAGGTCATCTATAGAAAGTATGTTCTGATCAGGGCTTAAATTACACACTTGATCCATATCTGATTTAACCCTGTCCTCTTCATTCCTCATCTATTCTTTATCTGAGCTTGGTACACTCATACTGATATGCTATCTGTCTATAAACCATAAAAACCCGGCTCACTGCCATGCACAGGTAAAGCGGTAATCAATCTTTCCTTCAAAAAGGTATGCCGTGTGCCTTTCTTGATGTTGTTAATAGCCATAGACATTGCCTTGAAATTACCAACCACGACCACCAATGATTTGCCTCTAGTAACTGCTGTATACAACAGATTTCTCTGCAGCATGATATAGTGCTGGGTATGGAGGGCAATAACCACTGCTGGATACTCACTACCCTGAGACTTATGTATTGAACAAGCATATGCAAGGGTAAGCTCATCCATATCCGAATACTCAAATCTCACTACCCTATAATCAAACCTCACCAGCACCTCTTTGTTGTTGTCATCAATAGATATAATCTGCCCAATATCACCGTTGAACACACCTAATTCATAGTTATTCCTGATCTGCATAACCTTGTCTCCAATGCAGAACACCTGACCACCTTTTGTAATACCTTCTCCGCCTCTGCTTTTGGCGGATGGATTCAGTAAACCCTGAAGCTCTTTATTCAGGTTGGCTACACCAATAACACCCTTATGCATGGGTGAAATCACCTGAATATCATGGATGGGGTTAAATCCGAACCCCTTCGGAATCTTTTTTACCACCAGCTCTTTTATGGTCTCAGCTACGTCTTCAGGCTCGTCACGGTCTATAAAGAAAAAATCACCTTTACCATATTCTGCCTTAGTGTAAGGGGCCTGTCCCTGATTAATCCTGTGAGCATTAATTATTATCAGGCTTTTTCTTGCCTGTCTAAATATCTTCTTTAAATATACCACCTTCATCATGTTGCACGTTATTATATCCCCTAAGACATTACCAGGCCCTACTGAAGGCAGCTGGTCTACATCACCGACCATAATAACCTGCGCTGTAAAAGGCAGTGCCTTTAAGACATTGTAAAACATTACAATATCTACCATTGATGCCTCATCAACGATCAACATATCTGTATTTAAAGGCCTTTTAGAATTCCGATCAAACTTCATAGATCTCGGGTTAAACTCAAGCAGCCTGTGTATGGTCTTTGCATGACGACCTGTGGCCTCACTCATCCTTTTTGCTGCCCTGCCTGTAGGTGCACACAAATTTATACGCCTACCCTTCTTCTCCAATATCTCTATAATAGCCCTGATAAGGGTGGTCTTACCTGTACCTGGCCCTCCAGTAATTACAAGGATCTTCTCCTTTATTGCACTAGAGATCGCATCTCTTTGTTCAGGGGCCAATGTAATGGCGTGCCGAGCTTCAAACCATGATACGGCCTTTTCTATATCTATCCGGATCGCCTTCTGTCTTGTCTGAGATAATTCCTTCAACCCTTTTGCTACACCTATCTCCGATAGATAGAGGGGCTTAAGATATACTGCCTTATCTTGCCCAATCTTCTCAATTACAAGAAGGGTCTCTTTGCTTAAATCTTCAATTGCCTGATATACCTTTACCTTATCCACATCCAGTATACCAGCAGTCTCATCACATAATTCATGGTATGGATAATATACATGGCCCTTGTCAGTAAGCCCTCCCAAAACATAAAGAAGGCCTGCCTGTATTCTCTTTGGGGAGAGTGGAGAGATTCCGATGCTTGATGCTACCTTATCAGCAGTCCTGAATCCTATGCCATATATATCTATAGCAAGACGATAAGGATCTTGCCGTATTATAGACATGGCCTCTCTACCATAGGTCTTATATATCTTGATAGCATATGTACTGGATACCCCGTGAGATTGAAGAAAGATCATGACATCCTTTATCTCTTTTTGTCTCTCCCATGCTTCAACAATGCGCTTTGCCCTTACCTTCCCAATGCCCGGCACTTCTGTAAGGCGCCTTTTGTGGTTCTCTATTATGTCCAGCACATCCATACCAAATGCCTTAACCAAACGCCTGGCCATCTCTTTACCAATCCCTTTTATCATCCCTGAACTTAAGTATCTTTCAATACCTTGCAGCGTGGCTGGCTTGACGGTTGTATACGTATCTGCTTGAAACTGCCTTCCATATTCTTTGTTGTTGACCCACATACCCTTTAATCTAATATATTCCCCCGGCTGGACGCCAAGGAGGTTACCAACAGCTGTTGCAATCTGATCTCCTCCTTCCAAGGAGATCTTTACCACACTCCAGCCATTTTCCTGATTACAATAGACAATCCTCTCAAGGACGCCCTCGATCTCTTGATCCGCACCTGAGATATGATTCATACAAACTCCCATGGCATTCCCAGCCACAACGGATGATGAAGATATGGCATTCTCATATAAATTCTATCCCTGATAGGGCCCGCTCCCCTTAAGCGGGCCGATGAGGGTAAAAGGTTCCTACAAAGCTTTGTGCCTATTTTCATATAAATAACACTATTCACTTCATTTAAAC
>CAZVAH010000114.1:0-6132 GCA_964625035.1 uncultured Bacteriovoracaceae bacterium
TATGCTATTATTGGGTTTTGTAGATCTTTTCATTAAAATCCTTCAGCCTTTAGCCTATACACCTGAGTAGTTACTCAGGTTTTTTACTTTGTGCCTCAGTGCCTTTGTAACTGAATGGTTACAGTTAATGACTACCCTTAGTGGAACTTTTATTGTATAAGTCCACTTATGGAGGGACAACATTATGTCCAGAGATCTTGAAAAGATGCGAAAAGATGCCATCGACATCTTTCGGGCATCGATCAATGCAGTGAATCCAAGGATTGCAGTTCATAGATCCCTTGTAAGGAAAGGTGATAGTGTACATGTTGGAGATGTGATCCTGGACCTGAATAGCTATGAGAGGATCATTGTCGTAGGGGCAGGTAAGGCCTCTGGTGCCATGGCAGGGGCTATAGAGGAGGTATTTAGTGACAGAATAGGGAAAGGTTTGATTGTGGTAAAGTATGGTTATTCCTCCAAATTAAGTGTTATACGGACAAAGGAGGCTTCTCACCCAATTCCGGATAAAGCAGGCCTTTCAGGTGCAAAGCAGATAGTCGAGCTTCTAGGCGAATGCGGGGAGAAAGACCTTGTGATATCCCTTATATCTGGAGGCGGATCTGCATTATTGCCGCTACCTGTAGATGGGATATCGCTGGATGAAAAACAAAAAGTGACACAGGTGCTTTTAGGATGTGGTGCATCCATCCATGAATTAAATACAATAAGGAAGCATCTCTCTGTGACTAAGGGAGGAGGCCTTGCCCGTGCAGCCTTTCCTGCTACTGTAATCAACTTGATGCTATCCGACGTAGTAGGTGATGATATGGATGTAATAGCATCAGGGCCGTTTGTGCCTGATCGTTCTACATTTGCCGGAGCCCTTGGCATCATAGAAAACTATAAAATATCATCTCAGATTCCGGCAAAGGTCTTGGATTATCTGAAAAAGGGTTCAAAGTCAGAGAGCCCAGAGACTCCAAAACCAGGAGATCACATATTTACTAAGGTGATAAACCTTATAGTGGGGAGCAACATTATTGCATGCAAGGCAGCTTCCAGAAAGGCGAAAGAGCTTGGATACAATCCCTTGATACTGTCATCCATGATAGAAGGGAATACAACAGATGTTGCATATGTACATGCAGGTATTGCTTTTGAAGTAGTAAGTTCAGGTAATCCTATAGATAGGCCTGCATGTATCATCAGTGGTGGGGAGACCACAGTTGTAGTCAAAGGGGGAGGCCTGGGGGGGAGAAATCAGGAGTTTGCCCTTTTATGCGCTAAATATATAGCGGGCCAAAATAAAAATATTGTTATATTAAGTGGTGGTACAGATGGCACTGATGGCCCTACAGATGCCGCAGGCGGTATAGTAGATCCTTATACTGAAGGTAGAGGCAAGGAAAAAGGTTTAGACATAGACAAAAGCCTAGGTGAGAATGATGCCTATCATTACCTTGATGCCACGTGCGATCTGATTAAGACAGGGCCTACCCTTACCAATGTCATGGATATCCATCTGATACTTATCGGGTAAAAAATGTTCTAAGTTCTATGTTCAAGGTAATGGCTGAGAGCTTATATCTATGTAAGTGCTTGTTTAATCCTTTCTAAGCCTTTAGTTATATTATCTTCTGATGTGGCAAAAGAGACCCGTATGTGCTCCTTAGATCCAAAGCCCTCCCCAGGGACTACGGCGACAAGGGCTTTGTCCAGGAGAAAGTTTGCAAGGGCTTGCGCACCATCAAACCTGTCCATATAACCCTTTATTGATGGGAAAGAATAAAAGGTTCCATCCGGTTCTATAATCTCAAAACCAGGAATTTCTTTTAATTTAGATATCATGATTTCTCTTCTGCCTTCAAAGGCTTGCCTCATTGTCTCAACAGGGGTTTGATCAGATGTCAGTGCAGTAACAGATGCTGCTTGGGCAATGCTGGTAGGGTTTGATGTAGACTGGCTCTGGAGTTTTGTTATAGCCTTTATTACGCTGGAATCACCTATACAATAGCCTATGCGCCATCCTGTCATTGCATATGTCTTGGATACCCCGTGAATAATAAACGTCTTTTCAGCCACCTCAGGAGATATAGTGGCAATGCTGAAGAAGGTGGTATTACCAAAGACAAGTTTTTGATATATGTCATCTGATATAATAGAGATATCATTTTCCAGGCAGATATCAGCAATTTCCTCTAACGCGTCTTTCCCATATACTATGCCGGCAGGGTTTGACGGCGAATTTATGATTATGCCCTTTGTCCGTTCTGTTATAGCTTCTTTTACCTGATCTGGATGGAGTTTAAAGTGTGTAGTGGTGGTGTCTATTATGACCGGGGTTGCCCCTGCTATCCTGATTATGGGGGGATATGAGACCCAGTATGGGCAGACACATATAACCTCATCGCCTGGCTCAAATAAGGTAAGTGCCAGGTTGAACAGGCTATGCTTTGCCCCGCATGAAATAACTACATTATCAGGTTTTATATCGAGGCCATAATCCTGTTTCGTCCTACTACATATAGCCTCTTTCAACTCAGGTGTACCGCCAGCTGGTGTATATTTGGTTTTTCCTTGTTTGAGGGCTGCTATAGCAGCATCTTTAATATGCTCAGGGGTATCAAAGTCTGGCTCACCTGCACTAAAACCTATCACGTCCTGACCCTGGGCCTTTAGACTCCCTACCTTTGCTGTAATGGATAGGGTAGGTGATGCCGGGATATCGGACACCATTTTGGATATCTTCATTTGTTCTCCCTTGTTTTATTTCTCCTTCGAGTATCTTTTTTCGAAAGAGGAAATTTCTCATACAATTTCGTTAGGACTGGCTTGGGTACCAAACCTTCTACAGATCCACCTGCTGCAGCTGTTGCCTTGACGATAGTAGAACTTACAAACATGTTGGTGAAGTCGGTCATGAGGAAGAATGTCTCTATCTCCTTACAGAGCCTGCGATTCATCAAGGCAAGCTGTAGTTCCATCTCAAAATCAGATATAGCCCTCAACCCCCTGATTATTGCACATGCACCTACCTCTTTTATATAATCTACGAGCAGGCCATCAAAGTTATCTACTGTAATCTTTGGGTTGTCTTTCACAGATTCTTTTATCGTATAGAGCTTTTCTTCTAAGGTAAATAAGTCCTTCTTTAGAGGATTTACTCCTACAGCTATAATCACCTTGTCAAACACTGTTAGGGCCCGCCGTACTATATCCATATGCCCATTGGTGATAGGATCAAATGTCCCAGGACAGACTGCTATCTTCTCTTTCAACATGCTATCTCCTCCCTTTTTATATATGTTACACAGGTATCACCATACATAGCCCTCTTCCAGATTTCCGCCTTAGGCGGATCAAATTCCTCCTTCGGAGAGTGTTCTATTACTAATATTCCACTGCCAATCAACAATCTACATACAATAGGAGCCATTTCCGTGGCAAGCCCTTTATTGTATGGTGGATCCATGAATATAAAATCAAATCTCTCCTTACATTTATGAACGAAGGTCCACGCATCTAAATGTACTAGGGTTGCCTTATCTTTTGCCCCTAGAGAGTTCAGGTTTTTCTCTATAATCTTTATACAGTTCCTGGATTTGTCTACGAATACTACCTTGTGCGCACGTCTACTTATAGCCTCTATGCCTAAGTTTCCGCTGCCTGAAAACAGATCAAGCACCTTGCTCCCATCCATATCCGCCCCTAAGGTAGAAAATATCGCCTCTTTAACATAAGAGGATGTGGGCCGTACCCATTTGGAAGGGCAGGTAATTCTCCTTGATCTATATATACCGCCACATATCCTTAAAGACATGGATACATAGATAATGGGCTTAGATGATAAATGTCAATAAAAAGTACTCAAGAAACAGTCGGCAGCCTGTAGACAACGGACCACGGACAAAAAACAACGGACATCTTCTTTTTAGTGGTTAAGTAAGTGGTTAAGTAAAATGTTTTCCATATAAAGAGAAAAATTTTAGCCACATATACAACTACAGTTTGAAAGTATAAGCCAAAAAGAGATTGACTTTTGTTTTCTGGCTGTTATATTAACGTATGTAATATTTATGTTTTTTGTGTTTTTAATCGGGGAAGGAGAGGTCTCTGATTTAATATGTATATCTGGCACGTACTTTGCTTTTTATTTTTATATTGAGTTATCATACATGTGTAAGGAGGACAGCTATGGGAATGAAAAGGGTTAGTAGTTATCTTTTTGTTATAATAATGATGTTTGCGCTCGCCTTAACAGGTTGTGATGAGAGGCATGATGTAACGCGGGGAGCAGAGGACAATTTTGAAGGTCTGAACAGCGAGGAGCTCTTAGCGGAAGGTGAATATCCCAATCTGGCTTACCTTCTGGGCAACTTAACCACTAAGGAACTCATGGACATACTCGACGAAAGCTTGCAAACCCTGAACGCACTGGGAGCCCAAGGCGAAACAAGCCCTGAGGATTACGAGACTCTGCTGTGCATCATCACTAACATGTACAATAATATGGCGGCGGATAAGGCGAAATTCGAAGAGACAGGAGGTGCTGAAGGTGCAGGGATGGCTGAGGCTTCAGATGCGTTGATCACGCTCCTTGATATGGCCGCAGAAAACAAAGTCGGTGAAGTGTTGAACCAGTTGCTTTCGCAGACAGGCCCTGATGTTCTTACAGTGAATATATATCCAATGCTTGAATATCTTATGGCAGCAGATACAGAGGTCTTGGAAGGGGCTGTGGGAGGTATATCATTAGGAGGTATTTCAGAAGAGGGCTTTAATAGCCTGATGGGTGTTGCGAAAATAGCCCTTGGCTCTGAAATGCAGGATGCCCTGGGTGAACTCATGGAGGATGATTCGTTTAAAGAGGATCTTGAGAACCTCCTGTACTCTGCTGGCAAGCTCATGACCGAGGAGAAAGTAGCCGATCCATTCAATGAGTGGGATAAGGATGACATGACTGACTTTGAGAGGATACTCTATTGCACCGAGGATCTTATAGATGTCTACAAAGAGAATAGAGGTGCCTTTGAGGAGTTTGTGAAGAATGCCCTTGTGGGGATTGCCCCTACATCAGATGGCGAGACCTTAAGAGGTCTGTTAAAGGCTATTGCAACAATGGATAGAGATTATATACCCAAGATTGATACAGGGCTCATGCATGCTGTCCGAAGGAACATGTATGCAGGAGAGAGGTCTAGCCAGGCTGTGAAGACCAGCTCGCTCAGGGCCCTGATATTCATGATGCATGAGGCGGATGTAGACTTTCCGTCCCTTGGGCTGATAACGTATCCTGATGGTACGGTTAGTGATATCACTACGAACATAGCAGAGTGGACCGTGGGTGAGGTGGTTACAGCCCGTAATCCTAATATGACCCTTTTTGAGGCCTTTGACTGGGTGTTATTCAAGAAGAAATACAAGATATTAGGTATTATTCCACCCGAGGGATTTGATGGGTTAGTGGGGATGATGGGAAGCTCCTTAGTGGAGGGCTTGATGCCCTCTATAGGCATTATAGACCCGTTCCCTGCCTTTGTGGATCTGGCAGGTGGTGATGATTTCGTTATCTGGTTTAACAGATATGGCACCGCAGGAGAGCGCCACACGCTTTTTGCCCTGTTTGCACCGCTCATGGAATACTTCTGGCGTGAGGGCAGGCCTGGTGATATGATAGGCATGCTTGCCAATATGAATGAGATCGAACCGGGCGACTATGTACCTTTGTTTGACAAGCGTGGCAATTCGAATCCAGATGCAACCTTTAAGTTAGATGATCAAGGTGTAGTATTAAAGGCCATAGAAGGACCTTATGGCTACGGGCTCCTCACCTATGCCCTGAGGGGAATGTCAGATGAGGTGGATGATAACGATGGTGACATAGTTGATCCGATCCTGGATCTTACGGTCATGGTCTTAGATAAGCTGATTGACACCGAGTACTCAGAAGGTCTCTCACTCTTTGATGCCCTTTTGAATGAATTAGACCTAGGTGAAGGGCTTGATAATAAGGCAATAGATGATATCGTTAGTGCCTTGTTCGAGCCTGATGAGAATGGTGAGTATACCTTGGATAAGGTACGGACATTCCTTAAAGACAACCACGATACGATTGTAAACATCTCTAAGGGCATTGGTAATGTCCTTTTG
>CAZVAH010000115.1:0-6122 GCA_964625035.1 uncultured Bacteriovoracaceae bacterium
TTTTTGTTTTTGATTTTTCTTTATAACGTTTTATTTGCTTTTCTAGTTTATCTATTACTATATCTATAGCAGAGTACATATCTTCTGTACTCTCTACTGCCTTTATCACCATGCCATAGGCATTGAGTGTAACTTCTGCCGTATGTCGTATCTTTTCTACAGATAGCACAACGTGGGCCTCCCCTAACCTATCGCTATATTTGTATATCTTGGATAACCGTTTTATTGCATACTCTCGTATGGCTTGAGATGGTTCTAAATTTCTGAAAGTTATATCTATCTGCATAACATCTCCTGCTTCCAAAGTTTGATACCTATTTGATTGGGCCTGACTAATAATGTTTTTTCCTTCTATTTGAAGGCAGTACCCCCATTACCTCCCGGTATTTTGCCACTGTACGCCTCGCAATGGTGATACCTTTTCCCCTTAATCTTATTGTAATGGCCTGATCGCTTAAAGGGTTTTTAGGATCTTCAGCCTTTATAAAATTTTCAATCTCATTTTTTACGCTTTGAGAGGCTACAAATCCACCATCGCTCTTTGAGATGCCACTGTTAAAAAAGAATTTCAACTCAAATATTCCTTGAGGGGTGTGCACATATTTGTTTGATGTGACCCTGCTGATGGTGGATTCATGCATGCCAACATCATCAGCTACATCTCTAAGAACCAGTGGCCTTAGATGGTTTATCCCATGGTCTAGAAATTCCCGCTGGAATCTCATTATACTCGCAGTAACCTTACACATGGTACTTTGGCGTTGTTGAATGCTCTTTATCAACCAATGAGCTGATTTGAGGCGTTCCGTAAGATAATCCTTTGTCATGTGCCCTGTTTTATTTGAGATTAGTAGGTCCTGATACTCCTTGTTCAGGTTTAATCTTGGGATGTCTTCTTCATTGAGTGCTACAATATAATGATTGTCCACCTTAACTACATATATATCTGGTACAATATATTGTTGCGGCTCGTCTGAGTAGTTTCTCGCAGGCCTGGGCTCCATGGTTGAGATTATTTGTGCTGCCCATGATACATCTTCTACGGTAGTATCAAGGCCTTGAGCGATTTTATCAAAGTTTTTTGTTTGCAGGTCTTCAAGATGAGAGTCTATGATCCTCCAAATAATACTATTCTCAAGGCCAAGAACCTTTGCCTGTACAAAAAGACATTCTTTTAAATCTCTACTGGCCACACCTACAGGATCAAATGTCTGTATCTGATTGAGTACAGATATGATCTCTTCTTCAGTTGCTTCTATTGTGTCACATATTGTTTTTATATCTGTGGAAAGATATCCATTGCTATCTAGATTTCCTATAACAAAAATACCGATTCTGCGTTCTTTCTCGGTGAAGTGGTTTAATCTAAGTTGCCATAAGAGATGTTCTGTAAGGCCTTCTTCCTTGGTTGCTACACTCTCAAGGGTTGGTTTTTCTTCTTGCCCATAATATGGGATATTGGCCTGGCCATAGGTATCCAGATATGCCTCCCACTTAGTCTGTTCAATCTTATTTATGTCTGGGGTTTGATCGGATACATTGCCTGTTTCTTCAGGGGAGGGTGTTTCGGTATCTATTTCAAGCAGGGGGTTTGCTTGTAGTTCTTGTTCAATATATTCCGTAAGTTCCAGTCGGGATAGCTGGAGTAGCTTTATAGCCTGCTGGAGCTGTGGCGTCATTATAAGCTGTTGGGTCATTTTCAGCTGTTGTTTTAACTCCAATGCCATAGATCTGGCTCCTCAATTTAGGGAAAAGTCATCTCCCACATATATTTTCTGTACCTGTTCGTTCTTTATCACCGATAAAGGGTCTCCCTCTTCTATTACTACACCATGATGTATAATATATGCCCTATCACATATCTTAAGTGTTTCTTTCACGTTGTGGTCTGTAATAATGACACCGATTTTTCTTTTTTTCAAGTCTATGATCATAGACTGAAGGTCTTTCACTGTTATAGGGTCTATGCCAGCAAAGGGCTCATCAAGCAATAGATATAAGGGGTCTAGAGCCAATGCCCGAGCTATTTCAAGCTTACGCCTCTCTCCACCAGATAGAGATAATGCCTTATGTTTCCTTACATTTTGCAGGCCGAATCCATTTATGATGGTATCTAGTTCTTTCTTTAGCCTGTCCCCTTTCAGGCCTTTTGCCTCTAAGGGGACCCGGATGTTTTCATCTACTTTTAGCCCCCTGAATACAGAGGCCTCCTGAGGCAGATAGCCGATACCCTTATTTGCCCTTTTGGCAAGGTCCATTTCTGTGAGCTCTTTATCACCAATATATACCTTACCTTTATCTGCCTTTATAAGGCCCACAATCATATAAAAAGTGGTAGTCTTTCCTGCACCATTTGGACCCAATAGGCCAGTTATTTCCCCCCGGGAGCACTTAAGGTCAACACCCTTTATTATATGGGCCCCTCCAAAACTCTTTTCAAGGCCAACAGCTTTAAGTGTTAGCGATCCCATCTTAATATCCCTGTTTCCTTTTCTGTTTCTATCCTGATCTTTACTTTGCCACCCTGTCCTTCCGCCATTTGATAGCCTGAAACCATATCTATTGTGACCATTTGAGCGGATATCCTTTCCTCGCCCCTTATAATTACGACATCACCTGTTAAGATAATCTTTTTCTCATCCAATAAATATTTAGCCTGATTACAACTGCCTTCTTTTTCTTGCCATACAATATTCACATCGCCACTTGCAATTAAACAGTTCACCTTATTTGTAGATTTGTCATAAAACATCTGAAGCCTTTTGCACTTAAGCGTCATATCTTCTTTTATGGCATTTACATTGCCGGTAAATATGGCCTCTTCTCTGTCTGTATATACATCCAGCCTATCAGCCTCTATTTCTATAACATCGGTAACCCCAGGGTTATCCTTTAGGTCAGAGGCATTTATTGCTGCCCAAGGGATAAGTGAGCTAAGGAGTAAGATAATTATTATATATCTTTGCATTTACACCGCCTGAAAAACTTAATAAATTGAAATCATCACCAAACTGAGCCTTTTTTGCCTCAACAAGAATTCCTCTTCCCTCAATCTTTATGGGGCTATCTGTATTGACTGTATTGGATTTTCTATCCCAGATGAGCCCATCCATGTAGGCCTTGTCGCCATCTTTGGTCTCAATTATAATAGGGCCCAAAATCTTCAGACTAGACTGATTTATATAATAGTACGCCTTTTCTCCCTTCATGTGGACCCCTTTATTTGTATGGAGTTCAAATCCCTGTAAGTAAATATTATCATCTGAGTATTGTATGGCCTTGTCTGTATACAATTCTATAGATGAGTCATTATCCAGGTTTTTCTCCGACATACAGACCTTGGTCATCAAGCGCGATATGTCACTTGTGCCTTCATTTTTGACTGGCTTTACCTCGCCTGATCTCAATATCAGGCTTATGCCAATGACAATAAATATACCGATTATCCACTTATACCACATAACGTTCCATTATTTTGTCATAAAGGCCTTGAGATTTAAGTATATATTCAATTGCTTGTCTTACTGAGCCCCTCCCGCCAGGATTATCTGTGACTATGTTGGCCTTTTCCCTTACCATATCTACTGCATCTGATGGCGCAATAGTAAGCCCGCAAAGGGCCATTGCAGGCAGATCTACCAAGTCGTCTCCCACGTAGGCAATCTCTGATGTATCTATATCTAGTTTTGCTGCAATCTTTTTTAATGACTTTTTTTTGTCTTTGCTATTTTCTATGACATGCTTTATTCCCAGCTCTTTTGCCCTGTACTGTAAGGCCTTTGATTTCCTGCCGGTAATAATGGCTACGTGTATGCCTGCCCTCAAGATCATCCTTATTCCATGACCATCTTTGGCATTAAATGCCTTTATTTCTATGCCGGCATCTGTGATATATATGCGAGAATCCGTAAGTACACCGTCAACATCTAAGACAAGTGCCTTGATTTTTTTCACCCTGCCACCTTCTTTATATCAAGAATTTGTTTTAACACTTGTGCAAGATCAGATAGCCTCAAAGAATTTGGCCCATCACTTAGGGCATGCTCAGGGCGGTCATGTACCTCCATGAATAGAGCATCTATACCAAAGGCCACACCGGCTTTAGCAAGTGGAATAATAAATTCTCTGTTTCCAGCTGATGATGTCCCTTTACCTCCGGGTAGCTGGAGGCTATGGGTGACATCAAATACCACTGGTCTTTTGAACGACCTCAAAATTCCCAGTGATCTAAAGTCACAGACAAGATTATTATAACCAAAGGATGAGCCTCTTTCTGTCAAGAGTATCTTTGCATTTTTTGTACTCTCAACCTTTTTTACTACATTTATCATATCCCATGGGGCCATAAATTGCCCCTTTTTTATATTTACAGGTAGGCCAGTGTTACCTGCAGCTAGTAAGAGATCTGTTTGTCTGCACAAAAATGCGGGTATCTGTAGAAGATCAAGAACCTTTGAGGCAGGCAAAGCCTGGTCTGGGGTGTGTATATCTGATGTGATTGGAAGATCTAGATCTTGCTTTATCTCACCTAAAATATCCAAACCCTTTTTTAAGCCAGGACCTCGATATGCATCGATACTTGATCTATTGGCCTTGTCAAAAGATGCCTTGAATATATAAGGTATACCTACCTCTGACGTGATCTCTTTTAGTGCCTTTGCCATATATAGAGCATGGGTTTTTGATTCTATCACACATGGCCCTGCAATTAATACAAGCTTCTCGCCACCTATTGTAATTCCTCTTACAGCTACCTTTTTCATGGTTGTGCACCATATTTTGCAGCAGCAATTCCTTTTCCTGGAGAAGAAAGTACGCCGAAGATATATTTTGTATCTTTATAGTCCCGCATGGCTAAGGTTTAACTTAAGCGGTGTTAGGGTGTCAAGTTGTAACTATTCAGGTTGTTTAGACTGTAGGCTAAAGGAAATTTAGTTTTTGCGCATTGATCGGAGATATGGCGCACAAAACCTTCTTGGTCTCCACAATCTCTGAGCTTCGTATGATCACGCATGATTCCTTCCTGCGGTACTACAGCCTATCCACCTGAGTAGTTACCAGGGTTTAAAGGTTGGAGGTATCTCATATTGACATATAAGCAGCGGGCATGATATTTATCCTTTCGCTGAATGGCGAGTCACTCATTTTCTGTCATATTGACATATAAATAGTGGGCGTGATATTTACCGCAGAACTTTTATAACTAGGAGCTTATATGCAGGAGGTTAGACTTCATGGAAGAGGCGGACAGGGGGCTGTTACATCAGCGGAACTTATAGCTACTGCTGCTATAAAAAAGGGCAAGTTTGCTCAGGCATTTCCAAGCTTTGGGCCTGAGCGCAGGGGTGCACCTGTTGTGGCATTTTCCAGGATTGATGAGAAAAAGATACATATCAGGGCAAAGATATATAACCCTGATATAGTAATCGTATTAGATCCAGGGCTACTTTCTTTGTTAGATCCTACCGAGGGCATGAAAGCAGATGGTATCCTGGTGTTAAATACGAAGAAAGGCCCGGATGAAATACGTGATAAGTATGGATACAAATACAAGATCGTTACAATAGATGCAAATAAGATAGCCTTAAAAGAGATGGGCAGGCTTATAGTAAATACTACTATGTTGGGTGCCTTTTTAAGGGCGACAAATGTTTTGGCGCTTGAGGATCTTGAGGCGCCAATAATGGATAGGTTTGGGGCCAAGTTGGGGGGCAAGAATATGATTGCCTTAAGGCGAGCCTATGAAGAAGCCATTATAAAGGAGTAGAGATTGTGGCAAAACCAATGGAACAAATCAAGTGGCAAGAGTTAGAACCAGGGGCTATAGTCACCGAGGTAGGGAATGCCAGGGAGTATCATACTGGGTCCTGGAGATCGGCAAGGCCTGTTGTAAATAAAGATGGGTGTATAAGGTGTGGTGTGTGCTGGCTTTTTTGCCCTGATGCAGCAGTAAGGCAGTTAGCAGAGGGACATTTTGAGGCAGATCTCACCTATTGTAAGGGGTGTGGGATCTGCGCACGGGAATGTCCTACGGGATGTATTACCATGGTGGCTGAGGAGGAGGAATAAGATGGGTAGAAAGCGAAAGGGAATCGAGGTCTCGCTTGCTATAGCAGAGGCAG
>CAZVAH010000116.1:0-6106 GCA_964625035.1 uncultured Bacteriovoracaceae bacterium
CAGATATTGGATCTCATATAAAGTATATGAAGGAGAGGTTGCATACCATACCACATAAGGGTTTCAACTTCAGTGTGCTGAAGTATATAAGTGGCAGAGACTTTAGTTGCCATGTGAATACTGGCATAAGTTTTAATTATTTAGGTCAAGTGCCTAGTATAGTCCCTGACGAGTCGTTTAGTTTAGTTAAAATGGATGATGTACGAAGTGTGATAGACAGGCGCAACAAACGGGCAAATTGGATAGATGTAATATGTATAGTTGCAGATTCTCGTCTTAAGCTAGTGTTTATATATAGTAAGAACAACCACTTAAGGAAGACTATAGAGTCTTTAGCTCTCAAGTTTAAGGATGAACTCTCGCAGATCATCTCGCACTGTCTTGATCCAAATAACTTCGATGTCACACCATCAGACTTTAAACTGGTTGAGATGGATCAGGCAGAATTAGATAGCATTTACGATGAGTAGATCTTAGATAAAGGAGTACAGATGTCTTTTGTCACCAAAGATAATACTGAGGATATTTATCCATTATCACCTGCTCAGCAGGGAATATTATTTCACTCTCTGTATGATGAGAGTACCCCTGTATATTTTGAACAGTTTGCATTTACCATTAATGGTCCTTTAGATGTCGAGAATTTTAAGATTGCATGGAAGCATCTAATAGACAGTACCCCGGTTTTTAGAACGGTCTTTAGATGGTCAAAGTCAGATAAGCCTGTACAAATTGTCCTTAAAAGGCTGCCTGTAGATCTTGAGGTGCATGATTTAACACCTCTTAGTGAGTTAGAGCAATACAGTAAAATCAATAATTTTTTTGAGATAGATAAAAGGCAACCATTTAATATGGAGGAAGGCCCACTTATTCGTTTAAATCTGTTTATATTAGATAAGGAAAAGGTACATTTTATATGGAGTTATCATCATATCATCATTGATGGTTGGTCTCTACCCATAGTCTTAAGGGACCTTTTTGATATATATATGGTCCTTATAAAGAAAGGATCATTGTATAGACCATCTCATCGTTCGTACAAGGATTATATTGCATGGCTCGCTCAGCAAGATAAGGATGCGGCTTTAGCGTTTTGGAAGCAACAGGGGGGGGATTTTACTGCACCAACTCCTTTACCATTTGATCGTAGGCCTCATCAGGCTTCATATAGTGAGATCATGGAAGAAAAATTAATAATACCTGAGGATATGACGTCGAGATTGCAGGCATTTGCACGTAAGCAGCGTGTCACCCTGAATACTTTGATACAAAGTGTATGGGCAATACTACTGTCATATTATAGTAATCAAGACGATGTTGTCTTTGGTTCTACTGTATCAGGCAGGCCTGCTGATTTAAAGGGTTCTGAGAATATGGTAGGATTGTTTATAAATACTTTACCACTGCGTGTAAAACTTAATAAAGATATGGGTGTGTCTGAATTCTTAAAGGATGTACAGAAGATCTCTATTTCAATAAGAGAGTATGAGTACTCATTCTTGCCAGAGATTAAGGCGTGTTCTCGCGTGCCAAAAAATCAGAATCTGTTTGACAGCATAGTAGTATTTGAAAACTATCCGATTGACTCTTTTAATATAGACGTAGGATCTGGTTTTGGCATCTCCGATATCAGTGCAAGCGAGATGACCAACTTTGCATTAACCACTGTAATAGCACCAGGCTCAAGTATCAGTATACGCATTCAGTATTCCAAGGCCTTATTTGATGGAAAAACTATACAGCGTATGATAAGCCATATCCACAACATATTAACAAATATCATAGACAACCCAGAACAGAAGGTCTCTGAAATAGATATACTTACTCAAGAAGAGAAGGATCAAATACTGATCTCTTTTAACGATACACAAGCCCAATATTCCCTTGATAGATGTATCTATCAAATCATTGAAGACCAGGTCTTAAAGAGTCCTGATAACATTGCAGTTACATTTAAAGAAAAGGCCCTTACCTATAGAGAGCTAAATGAAAAATCAAATCAATTAGCCCAATATCTTAGAAGACATGGCGTGGGTAAGGAGACCATGGTTGGTTTGATGCTGGATCGTTCCTTGGAGATGATGATTGCCCTTCTGGGTATCTTGAAGGCAGGTGGAGCTTATGTTCCGCTTGGCACCGAATATCCTCTATCCAGATTGGAATATATCCTGGATGATACACAAATATCTATTGTATTGTCTCAAGAAAAGCTTGCAGGTAAACTACCTGATAGGCCTGTTAAGGTTATCTGCCTGGATAGCGGATGGTCAGATATTGCTAAGGAGGATGTCTCTAATCTAGATCCAATAAGTAGCCCTGATAATCTGGCCTATGTAATATATACATCCGGCTCCACAGGCGTTCCCAAAGGAGTAGCATGTATACACAAGGGCATTTGTAATCGTTTAATGTGGATGCAAGATGCATATTGTCTAAAATATGACGATTGTATCCTACAGAAGACACCATACACCTTTGATGTATCCGGATGGGAGTTTTTTTGGGCATTGATGTATGGTGCACGAATCCATTTCTTAAACCCTGGTGGAGAAAAGGACCCAATTCATATAATGGAGGTCATAAGGGATCAGAAGATAACCACTATGCATTTTGTGCCTTCTATGCTCGGTGCATTTTTGCAGGTATTAGATGACAACACAAATGGATACCTGACTTCACTGCGTAGGGTTATATGCAGCGGTGAGGCCTTATTATCAGAACATAGAGATACATTCTTCAGGCACCTGGATTGTGAACTTCATAACCTGTACGGGCCTACAGAGGCATCTATTGATGTTACCTATTATGCTTGCAGACCAGGAGATAGGAATAATATCATACCTATTGGCAGGCCTATTGCAAATACACAGATATATATTCTTAATAGATATATGCAACCTGTACCTGTAGAAGTGCCAGGTGAGATCTATCTTTCAGGGGTAGGTCTTGCACGGGGTTATGTGAACAAACCAGAAAAAACAGCTCAGGCCTTTGTACCCAGTCCATTCCATGAAAATGGTCGTCTATACAAGACAGGTGATTTAGGCAGGTGGTTACCCGATGGTAATATAGAGTATTTGGGCAGGATAGATCATCAGGTAAAGATCAGGGGTAATAGGATTGAGTTGGGTGAGATTGAGGCTGTATTGGCCAGGTATGAGGGTATAAAGGATTGTGTAGTAGTGGATAGGGATGATGGAGGCAGTAAGTATTTAGTTGGTTATTATGTAGCTGGTAAGGATGTAGGAGTAAGTAGGTTGAGGGATTTCTTGAAGGAGAGTTTACCCGAATACATGGTACCTTCTCGTTTCATGCGGTTAGAAAACCTGCCGCTTACACCTAATGGCAAGGTGGATAGAAATGCACTCCCAGAGCCAGAGGGCTTGCGTCCTGATATAGAATCTGAGTATGTAGCCCCACGCGATGAGGTTGAGCAGGTCATAGTAGATACATGGAAGGATGTACTTGGTTTAGACAGGGTTGGTATATATGACAACTTCTTTGATTTAGGTGGTGATTCTATTATAAGCCTTCAGGTAGTAAATCGTTTGAAGAAGAAGGGGTTTGGTATCCAGCCTAAGGATATATTTGAGTATCAGTCTATAGCAGAATTAGCACCTATGGTAGGGAGAGAGACTGTCCTGAAGGTGAATCAGAGTACTGTTTATGGGACATCTCCTCTTGCGCCCATACAGAGGTGGTTTTTTGAGCAGGATCTAAAGAATTACAATCATTTTAATCAATCAGTGATGTTTAGGACAAAGATTGGTCTTGATGCAGGTGCCCTTAAGAAGGCACTTCAGGCATTGATTGATCATCATGATGTATTGAGGGTGAGGTTTAGAAATGAAGATAGCACATATATACAGGAGTTTAAGCCATTAGGAGAGGATGCGTCATTAGTAGTCAAGGATGTATCTAGTGATGAGGAGCTGAAGGCTGAAGCAGATAAGTTACAGGGCAGTCTTGATATATTAAAAGGTCCTGTATTCAGGGTAGGTTTATACCATATGGGAGGTAATGATTATCTGGTACTGGTTGCTCATCATCTGGCAATAGATGGTGTATCGTGGAGGATATTATTAGAGGATCTGTTTACAGGCTATAGTTATGCCCTGGGCTCTAAGGATATAGCTTTACCAGACAAGACCACATCGTTTAAGGATTGGTCTATGTTGTTAGAGGAGTATGCAAAGAGGGATGATGTAATAGAGGAGGCATCGTATTGGAAGGATGTACTACCTGATAGTATACTGGATATTCCTATAGATCATGATCTAGGTGCCAATGATATAGCCTCTTGTGATGTAGTGAGGATTGAGTTAAGCGAGGAGGAGACATCATCTTTATTGAGGGATGCACACAAGGCATACAATACTGAGGTGAATGATCTACTGCTCACAGCCTTAATGAGGACCTTGCAGGATTGTACAGGTAGAAGCGATGTGGTATTTGATCTGGAAGCCCATGGAAGGGAGGATGTAATAGATGGTGTAGATATCTCCAGGACAGTAGGGTGGTTTACCACATTATATCCTGTGAACCTAGCTATAGATAGAGGTGAAGATATTGGTACTCATATAAAGTATGTTAAGGAGAGACTGCATACAATACCGCATAAAGGTTTCAACTTCTGTGTGCTGAAGTATATAGGTGATGGGCTAAAGGTTGATAAGTCCCTATTTTTTAACATTAAACCTCAAGTATGCTTTAATTATCTTGGTCAAATAACTCAGGCAAGTATAGGGGACGGGATTAGATTTACAGAACAGATTAAGACTATACCCGCTGATCCGCAAAATACCCGTGAGCACCTGATAGATATAAACTGCAAGGTGGTGGACTCAAGATTGCATATAGATTTTCTATATAGCAAAAATAAGCATCTGGATAGTACAATCAGGGCTTTGGCTCAAAGATTCAAGGGTGAATTAGAGGATATAGTTCATTTTTGCATGGGACCAGAGCATGAAGGGTATACGCCTTCTGATTTTGCCCTTAATGATATAAGCCAGGATCAGTTAGATGAGCTTCTGGATGAAATTCAAGACATTTAAGGAAAAAAGGAAGGGGATATAGTGGCTATGAGAAAGGTCAACAAGAAGATTGAGGATATATATTCTCTCTCCCCCATGCAGCAGGGTATGCTGTTTCATTCTCTGTATGATCCAGACTCTCCCATCTATTCTGAAAGATATACCTATACTATTGAAGGACCTTTAGATATAGAATGTTTTACCAAGGCCTGGGAACATCTTGGAAAGAGCTATCCAATATTCAGGTCTATATTCAAATGGGAAGGCCTAAATCACCCGGTTCAGGTAGTACTTAAAGACCGGCTGCCCGAGTTTCATATTCATGACTTGAAGATGCTAGATGAACAGAATCGTAAGATAAAGCTGGCAGAATTTCTTGATGAAGACTCTAAAAGGACATTTGATCTGTCAAAAGGGCCTCTTATGAGGCTGGATATATTTATCCTGGAGGAAGAAAGGTTTTATTTTGCATGGCGTTATCATCATATATTAATGGATGGCTGGTGCCTACCTTTAATTATGAATGATTTGTTTGCAGCGTACTTGGTCACCCATGAAGGGAAACCCTTACCTGATATAAGGCGACCTTTATTTAAAAATTACATTAGCTGGTTAAACAAACAGAACAACAAGGATGCCTTGAGATACTGGAAGAAATTGTTGAATGATTTCGCAACGCCAACGCCTCTGCCTTTAGATTTTAAACCAGTAAAGCGTGATGTTTATAGTGTGGGGAAACAAACACTAGTACTTTTAGAAAAACAGACATCCCTTTTGGAGGATACAGCTCGTAGGATGAGGGTTACTTTGAGTACCCTGGTACAGGCAGCCTGGGCTATTTTGCTGGGGAGATATTCCAATCAGGACGATGTAGTCTTTGGTGCTACAATATCAGGAAGACCTACAGGCCTGCCCGGCTCTGATGAAATGATAGGTTTGTTTATCAATACACTTCCTGTAAGGGTTAAGTGGAATAATGATGCAAATATTCCAGATCTATTATTGAAAGAGATACAAGCACAGTCTTTGAATATACAAGAATATGGATATTCTTTGCTGCCAGATGTTAA
>CAZVAH010000117.1:0-4597 GCA_964625035.1 uncultured Bacteriovoracaceae bacterium
ATTTCTTGCTGCGGATAAGAGGCAAAAGCTTGCTCTGGGGTTCATACCATTGATTATACCAAAAATGAAAATTTTTCCAAACTATTAAAATTCAGCTGCCTTATTTTCTTTTCGTTTGACAAAGCCATATATTATGGTAATAGGAGATAATGGCTCGGCTATGTTAGCGGGTTGGTTTCTCTCTGAAGGATCGATTCCTTTGCCGGAGTGGCGACCTGGGGCTTGGGACCATAATAAAGAATTTTTGAAAGGAGATTAGTACTTTGGCAAAGGGGACTGTAAAATGGTTTAATGAACGGAAGGGGTATGGCTTTATTCAAAAGGAAGACGGACAGGACATATTTGTTCACCACTCTTCCATCAATATGACCGGATTTAAGACCCTCTATGAGGGAGACCGGGTGGAGTTTGAAGTGGAGGAAAGCGACAGGGGACCTGCAGCTAAAAACGTCACTAAGTTGTAATTTTCCGCAATATAGCTATCACGGGCATCTCATCTTACCTTAAGAAGATGCCCTCCTCTCTAAACAAGTCTGCGATAGAGGTTTAGAGTTAAGCATCCAGTAATTGAGATTCTTGCATGATGTGTATTCTATTGTTGCCAGTTCACCTTAACCCTTAACTTCCTGAACTCTCAACCCACAAGTTTATCTCTATCGATTGTTATCTTATGTCTTGCCTTTGCCTGATCCATAAATGCATCGAGCACTGTCTCTTTTTTTAGGGCAAGCACGCTATCCTTTATTGCCTTGGCCTGTTCTTCGTTCATATCCTTTAGTGGTGCTTTCTCCTCCTTATTTATCCACACTATAATAATATCATTACCAATATTATATACCTTGGGCCTTTTAAGCTCAGGAAGATCACCAATTATGTCCCTGGCCATACCAAACTTAGGTATTAACCACACTGAACGGTTGAAAAATCCTGTGTTTTCTATGGTAAGGTCTTTACGCTTTACAAGCTCTGACGTATCCAAGGCAGCCAGCTTATCTGCATGGGCCTTTGCTCTATCTTTTGCCATTTCTTTTATAAGATCAGATCTCACCTTCTCTTCTACATCAGCCAACTCTGGAATACGTGAAGGTATCCTTTTTATTACCTTAAAGAGTATGTACCCATCTTTTACCTCAATGACATCACTTATCTCACCCTCAGGATACTTAAACGCATCCTTTGCCACATCCGCGCCGCCGGGGACACCTGTGGTCTCTTTTTCAGTAAAGGGACTCGTCTCCTCCACCTTAAGATTATGGGATGACCCGTATCCATGTATATCGTAGTTTATATCTTCATAAAGTTCCACAAACGCATTGTATGCATCATTATATGCTTTGTCCTTTGCCTTTCTCTTTTTCAGGGTCTCCATGATGGATTGCTTCACTACATCAAATGTACGAGTGTGGGCGTCCTTTTTTTCCTCAACCTTTACTATATGAAATCCAAACATTGTCTTCACAGGGCCTCTTATCTCTCCTGGCTTCATGGAAAACAAGACGTTGCCTAACTCACCACCGAGATCATCCTTCTTGAGAAAACCCAGATCCCCTCCCCTTGCAGCACTGCCTGGATCTTGAGAATATTTTTTTGCAAGGGATTCAAAGGATTTGCCTGACTTTGCTTCTTCTAATATCCTTAGTGCCTCTTTCTCTTTTTGTTTAACTACCTTGTCCTTGGCATGCTCCGGGACACGTATAAGGATATGGCGTGCTCTAACCTTGGCAGGGGTGGTATAGAGCTGTTTATGTGCATCATAGTAAGTACTTGCCTCATCTATTGTGACATCCACCTTAGGGATGTATGAGGCCGCATCAAAGCTTATATATGCAATTGAGGCCTCTGGAGGTACTTTATATGCCTGTTTATGTGCCTCATAGTAGGCCTCAATCTCCTCAGGGGCGGGATTCACTTCCTTTTCATATACACTGGGTTTTATACGGACAAAGCTTAGGTCAAACCTATCATTTTTATCACGAAAAGATGCCTCTATCTCCTTTTGGGTTACACTTACATTGCCTGTGATCATCTCTTGCAGGCGCTTTCTCAACATCTCTTTTTTTTGTTGATCCTCAAACTGGCTAGGTTGAAGTTTATAATATCTGAGTACACGGTTATAAGCCGCCATATCAAATTCTCCATTACTCGTAAATGCGGGCATATTCTTAATAGCCTCTGCTACTTCCTCATCTGTAACTATAATACCCAACCTCTTTGCTTCAAATTCCATGATATAATTATCTATCATCTGTTCAAGGACCTTCTGCCTAAGGTTCATCCTTTTTGCCATCTTATTATCAAATGCCTTGCCATACCGCTCCTGATAGGCATTGAATGCATCTCTGTAGGCCTTTGAATGTTGCTGTATGGATATAATATGATTATCTATCTGGGCAATCTTATTTGCCCTCCTCGTGAAGTATGTGCTCCCTCCCCAAAATATAAAGACGACTATGATAACTCCAAATATCACCTTTGTAACCCAGCCTCTAGCATGCCGTCTTATGTATCCAAGCATCAACGGTCTCCTTTTTCAGTTTATAAGTTGAAATTAATTTAAACGATTTAGATTAATACGGCCCTTATTGCAAGGGCTTTATATGAAAACAGGGGTCAGGGATCAGGGGCCAGTTTTCGGGGACGGATGTTTTTCTCAACACGTAAGGAGGGATGGAGGGAGTCTTGAGCAAGATTTGTCAGCTTATATTTGTTAGATGGCGAGTATCAATCTTTATCCGGAATACGGCTCAAATCCTCCATCCATGGTGCATCCTCACTGTCACTGGGTGCCCTGTAATCCCCTCTTGGTGAGAGAGACCCACCTGAACCCACCTTAGGGGCATTTGGAATACAAGACCTCTTAAACTGGCTCAGCCTAAAAAATCTGTGAAGGTATACCTTAAGCCAGTGTTTGATCTCGGCAATACTATACTCGTGCCTTCTATCTTCAGGTACATCCGGCCAGATTCCTTTACCCTTATCTTTCCAGGCACACCAGGAGAGGAATGCAACCTTTGAGGGGATATATCCATATCTTGTGATATAAAAATTGTTAAAATCCTGCAGTTCAAAAGGACCTATTATATCTTCACTCTTATGAGCAGGCTGCCCGTCAACAGTGCCTGGAATAAGCTCCGGGCTTATCTCAGTACCAAGTATGCCCTCAAGACAAGAAGAGACATCTTCGCCTAACAAGTTTTTATTTACAACCCACCTTATTACATATTGAATAAATGTCTTAGGGAGGCTTGCATTCACGCTATAATGAGACATATGATCACCAATACCATATGTACACCACCCAAGGGCAAGCTCGCTTAGATCTCCAGTTCCTACAACTATTCCGTTCTTTAAGTTGGCAATCCTGAATAGATGAGAAGCCCTATCCCCTGCCTGCACATTCTCAAATGTCACATCATAGACCTTTTCTCCCCTGGCAAAGGGATGATCTATATCCTTCATCATCTGTAGAGCGCTTGGCTTTATATCAATCTCACCTGCCTCAACACCCAGGACATTCATGAGGCGGATGGCATTCTTATAAGTCCTTTCAGATTTAGCAAAACCCGGCATTGTATATGCCTTTATGTTTGATCTGGGGAGGTTCAACTCATCCATAGCCCGTGCACACACGATGAGTGCATGCGTGGAATCCAGCCCCCCTGATACACCTATAACAACATTTTCAATCTCTGCAGATCTCAACCTTTTTGCCAGGCCCTGCACTTGAATGTTATAAACCTCATAGCATCTCAGATCTCTTACGTTCGGATCAGGGGGCACATAAGGAAATCTTTGAATCTGCCTCTCCAGGAGAAGCGGCCCAGAAGGGATTCCTACCTTGATTGGTATCCTTGGGAAATCAGATATCTTATCCCTGTATATCCTGATTCCATCTCCGAAACTAGTAAGCCTCATCCTGTCCTGGACAAGCCGATCGATATCCACATCACCAATAATCACCTGGGGTTCCCACGAAAACCTTTCTGAGGCTGTAAGTAGGTTGCCATTTTCCCAGATAATGGCATGACCATCCCATGCCAGGTCAGTAGTGGACTCTCCAGGCCCTGCCGCAGCATAAAGATAGGCAGCCACACAGGAAGCAGATTGCTTAGAAGCAAGGCTATTCCTGTACTCGTCTTTGCCTAATGTTATATTAGATGCAGACAGATTCCCTATCACTGTTGCCCCTGCCAGCGCTGCATAGCTGGAAGGCGGGATCGTAGCCCAGAGGTCCTCACATAGTTCAATAAAAAAAGAAAAGTTCGGGATGGTTTCAACATCAAATATCAATTTGTCTCCTATAGGAATGTCTTGATAACCACATAAATCGATTTTATCTACTATCAACTCCCTTGAAGAGCTAAATTGCCTTTTTTCATAGAACTCCCTGTAGTTAGGGATATAGGTCTTGACAGCAATTCCCAGGATCTTGCCCCTTAGAATCACTATGCCACAATTATAGAGCCTCTGCATTACCTTTAACGGGGCGCCGACAACTACAACCATATCTATATCAGATGTAGCATCCAAAAGCCTTTGGATACTTGCTTGAACTGAATAAAGAAGCGCGTCCTGGAAAAAGAGATCTTCATTTGTA
>CAZVAH010000117.1:4607-6098 GCA_964625035.1 uncultured Bacteriovoracaceae bacterium
GCACTAATTCAATTGTTTTACCCACATTAAATCCAGGATCAGCAACCTTAACCTCAGGTATGCACACTGCGACCCTTACAAACCCATGTTTATACAGGTTAAAAAAGTCTGATCTATCCTCCACTTCTTACCCCCTTCACATGGAATATTTATTCATCTCTATGTTTACCTTATACACTATACACTAAAATAGTCGAGAGTCGATAGTCAAGAGTCGAGAGCCAAAGAAAACATTTATACGCCGAGAGTCGTGAGTTAAAAGCTAAGGAGTTATGGAAAGAGATCTGTTAAGACTAGGCATAGGCACACTGAGACACTCTCAACAACTCTTCACTCTCCACTCCTTAACTCTCACCTCCTTAACTCTCAACCCCGTAACTCATTCATCTTGACCAGAATCTTACAATCTATTAATATAACATACAATGGACTTCACGAAAGTAACAAAGATTTCCAAATTTTTAGATCCTTCTCAAGGATATGCTGAAGTCCAAAGCCTAAGCGAATTAAGGGTTGACCCACTTACAGGGCATACGACCAGAATCTTAGACTTCCCTATAAAACAGTTGATGAAGGTTGACATAAGCTCATTGGTGGAGAAATCAAGACCTTTTTGTCCATTTTGTCCAGAGATTAGAGATCAGGTAACACCAAAGTTCTGCCCGAACCTGCTAAGTAAGGAAAGGTTTGCCCGTGGAGAAGCACTGTGTGTGCCAAATCCATTTCCGTATGATGAGAATGGTGCTGTTACTGTCATGACCTATGACCACTATGTTGCATTATCTGATTTCACCCCTGATATATTAAGGGATGCTCTTATGTGTTGTATAGACTTCCTGGGCGAGGTAATCATTAGTCAGCCAGGGGCCATACACCAGTCTATCAACTGGAACTATCTCCCTTTGGCTGGAAGCTCTATTGTGCATCCACACCTTCAGATCATGGCCTCATCTTCTTCTACAAACTACTACACAAATGTAACATCTGGATTATCAAGATACAAAGAAGAGAATAAAAGCCCATTCTGGCCAGATTTTGTTGCGGAAGAAAAAAGTATTGGTGAGAGAATTATAGCTGCTACACATAATATATCTTGGATAGTAGCCTTTGCACCTATGGGGGCCTTTGATGTGATCGGCATTATAGATAATGCATTCAAGCCTGCAGATATTAAAGACAGGATATTGGATGATCTAGTTAGTGGAATATTGAGTATCTTGAAATTTATTGATTCTATAAATCTATATAGCTTTAACATGTCTATCTACTTTCTTATAGATAATGAGAACTTTAAAGTATTTCTCGGAGATTTCAGGGAAAGAGGAAAAGAAATACCCGACAATTCTGTACACCTAATTTTAACAGACCCTCCCTATGGAGCAAAATATATGCATCTATGGGAACCATTAAGTAAGTTTGCAAACAGAGTCTTGGTTCCGGGAGGTTTTCTCGTAAGCTACTCAGGACAAATAGGACTGCCTAAAATCATGG
>CAZVAH010000118.1:0-6075 GCA_964625035.1 uncultured Bacteriovoracaceae bacterium
TATTTGAGATGAGAAGAATCGAGTATGGGAAAGCAGTTAAATTTCTTAAGAGAGTTGAAGGGATGTTGAAACTTTAAAGGCCATATGCTACCATAACGTCATGATAAAGGTTGGATATAAAATCTGGCTGGAAAAGGATGGTCTGCCTGTCTTTGGAACTGGGCTTTATGAGATATTGAGTCTTGTAGAGGAATTTGGGTCTCTTCATAAGGCTGCTCAAGAGCTTAAGATGTCTTATCGTGCAGCATGGGGCAAGGTGAGGCTTTATGAAAAAAGACTTGGAGCAGATCTTTTGGAAAAGGGCAAACATGGCAGGACTGGCGCCCACCTTACAGAGGCAGGCAAGCACACCCTGAAGTATTATAAGCAGCTCATTCAAGAGATAGATTCTATTATCTCGTCTAAGCACATCTCTGATTTCATTTCTTAAGTTGACGGCGCTAGCCCTCTAAAGTAGAATCTATTATATGTCAGTCAAGCTTGTCAGATTGATAGCTACTTTTTTTGGTACAGGTTATGCGCCAAAGGCCCCCGGCACTGTGGCTTCTGTAGCTACTTTGCCTTTATTCTTTTTTATAAGAGGTCTTTCTTTATTCTGGTATCTTATCGTTGTAGCTCTACTTACTGGCGTAGGGGTTGTAAGCTCTTCGCAGATGGAGAATATCTGGGGTAGAGATCCGTCACGGGTGGTCATTGACGAGGTTGTGGGTATGTTGATCTCTCTGATCTCGCGGCCAGATAAGGCCATTGTGGTTCTATATGGTCTTATTATATTTCGGATTCTGGATATATTAAAACCCTTTCCTGTTGGTATGATAGATAAAAAGGCCACAGGCGGAGTAGGTATTATGGCAGATGACATTATGGCAGGCTCTATCACTGCCTTTATCTTATATATTGTAAGGGTTGTAAGGCGCTCATTATGAAGGCAGCACTATTGCTAACAGGTTCTGAGCTGCTTACAGGCCTTAGGGCCGACTTACTTGTTCAGCCCTTTACTGCCATGTTGAAATCAAAGGGGATTAATGTGGTAGAGGTAAGGATTATCCCGGACAGTCCAGATACACTTTTTTCAACAGTCATAGATCTTATAAAAAAGGCAGGTATGATAGTTGTAACAGGGGGGCTGGGGGATACACCTGATGATACAACCCGTCTTGCACTTGATATGTTATGTGAAAGTGTGGGACCCAAAGAAGTATCAAAGGGGTATATAGATAACCCTGTAGGTCTGGCAAGGGGAATAGATGTGGATATTGAAGGAGTAAGGGTTATATTTTTACCCGGGGTTCCGAATGAGGCGAGTGTCATGTTAAAAGGTATACTTGACTCTTTACCGGATCGCCTGTCCGAGACAGTAGTCATACCTGTGTTCGGCCTCAGGGAAAATGAAGTGGCTGAGTATATTGGATCTTTTGCCCCCAGGTGTAGTTTTTTGCCAAAGGATATGGAGGTGAAGATTATAGCTCCAATGGATTTAGAACAGGATATAAGGCAGAAATTAGGCAGCTATGCCCTGGAAGGACATGATATAAGCTCTTGCCTGGGCTTGCTTCTTAAGAAACGAGGGCTTACATTCGCGAGTGCGGAATCTTGCACTGGAGGCCTTATCGGTCATCTCGTGACTCAAGAACCGGGGAGCTCTGAATACTACAAAGGCACAATAGTCGCCTATAGTAATGATATAAAGATAAATGTCTTAGGGCTTTCAGCAGGGGATATTGAGGATCATGGTGCTGTAAGTGGGGAGGTGGCAGAAGGTATGCTACTCGGGGCACTCAAGGCAACTGGTGCAGATGTAGGGGTAGCCACCACAGGTATTGCTGGGCCATCAGGAGGGACGCAATCTAAGCCTGTAGGCACTGTATGGATCTCTGCAGGATCTTTAGATGATCATATTAAGAGGTGCTTTCACTTTAAGTTTGGAAGACAAAGAAATAAATTGATAACTGCAAAGGCCTCCCTTTTTATGTTAAGGACCTTTATCTATGATAAGGACATTTATCGCCACCCCTATTCCTGATTCACTCAGAGATGTGTTATCTGATACAATCTTTAGATTGAGGGCATTATACCCTCAGGTAAGATGGGTCAGGCCAGAAAGCATACACCTCACCTTAAAGTTTCTTGGTAATATAGCAGAGGATATGGTAGATGGGATAGCAAGGGGATTGGATGATATAGTTTGTGATTATCCCTGTATAGACTTAAGCCTGAAAGGTCTTGGGGTATTCCCAAACAAAAGGAGGCCCCGGGTCATTTGGGTCGGGTTTCAAGGTGATATTGATGTGCTAGAAGATATGGCTTTAAGGTTGGATAGAACGTGTGCAGACTTTGGTATTAAGATGGAGTCAAGACCATTTAGTGCCCATTTGACCTTAGGTAGACTAAAGAGGCCTACTATGATAGACTTGGACCTGGATATAGAGGAGGTAGATTTCTCCGCAAGGGAAGTGTTTCTCTATAAAAGTGAGTTGCTTAGAGGTGGCGCTAGGTATACAATACTTCATAAGAGCTATCTAGGCTCTGAAGGAGGACAATAATGGAAGAAGGCAGGAAAAGGGCATTAGAAGATGCCATAGCAAAGATAGAGAGATCTTATGGTAAGGGGTCTATTATGAGAATGGGCTCTGATGCTATAGAGCGTGGCATACCTGTCATATCCACAGGGTCACTGCTTTTGGATTACGATGCCTTAAGTATAGGTGGGATTCCCCGGGGGAGGGTAACAGAGATTTATGGTCCTGAGTCCTCGGGTAAGACTACCCTTTCATTGCATTGTATTGCCTCTGCGCAGGCTAAAGGGGGGATTGCAGCGTTTATTGATGCGGAGCACGCCCTGGATATTGGATATGCGAAGCATCTGGGTGTTAATATTGATGATCTTTTGATATCTCAACCGGATTCAGGAGAACAGGCCCTGGAGATTGCAGAGACATTGATACGTTCTAATGCTATAGATATTGTAGTGATAGATTCGGTAGCTGCCTTGGTTCCCAGGGCAGAGATAGAGGGCGATATGGGGGATGCACATATGGGTCTTCAGGCCAGGCTTATGTCTCAAGCATTGAGAAAGCTCTCTGGTGCTATTTCTAAGACGAGTACCACAGCGGTATTTGTCAATCAGACCAGGCAAAAGATAGGTGTATTTTATGGTAACCCTGAGACTACAACAGGTGGTAATGCCTTAAAATTTTATGCTTCAGTAAGGATGCAGATCAGAAGAGCAGATGTTATTAAAGAAGGAGATACAGTTGTGGGGAACCGTACAAAGGTAAAGGTGGTAAAAAACAAATTGGCCCCTCCGTTTAAAGAGGTGGAGTTTGATATAATGTTTGGGGAAGGCATCTCCAAGTATGGGGAGATCCTGGATGTGGGCTCTAAGAGTGATATTGGTATAATAGAAAAGAGCGGGGCATGGTATAGCTATAAAAAACAAAGGTTAGGTCAGGGCAGAGAATCAGCCAAGGTATTCTTGAAAGATCATACTGACATATTTCAAGAGATCTATACTGCTATAGAGGAGAGATTCACATCGAGAAGGAATACTCAATTAGAAGAAGAAGGTAAATAATGGATATGGATATTAAAGCAGTACTTGCCGATGCAGTCAAGATGAATGCATCTGATATTCACCTTAAAGTGGCTCTTCCTCCTATCGTCCGAAAATATGGTGCCTTAATCCCGCTTAAAAAACAGGAAAAGCTTACTAATGATGCGATTTCTGAGATAGCCTATAGCATAATGAATCAATATCAAAGGGCCAAGTTTGATACTACAAATGAAATAGATTTTGCATATAGTCTTCCTGGAGTTGCCCGTTTCAGGGTCAATTGTTTTAAGCAACGTGGCAGCTTTGGCATGGTATTCAGGACTGTGCCTACTGATCCACTCACCTTAGACGAGCTTAACCTGCCGGAGGCGATAAAGACCATTAGTATGGAGAGAAAAGGCCTTGTTCTGGTCACTGGCACAACTGGTTCAGGTAAATCAACGACCCTTGCAGGTATGGTAAGTCATATAAATAAAAACAGAAACTGTCATATAATCACTATAGAGGATCCCATTGAGTTTTTACACAAGGACCGGAAATCAATCATAGATCAAAGAGAGGTTGGCGCTGATACAAATTCATTTGCCATGGCACTAAGGGCTGCCTTAAGGCAGGATCCCGATGTGATCATGGTAGGAGAGATGAGGGACAAGGACACCATAGATACTGCACTGACTGCAGCGGAGACGGGTCATCTGGTGCTTTCCACCCTCCATACAGTAGATGCGATAGAGACAATCACGAGGATTATCGCAGTATACCCTCCCCATCAACATCAGCAGGTACGTTTCCAGCTCGCAGGGGTATTGAAGTCAGTCCTTTCTCAAAGGTTGATGCCGATGATAGATGGTAAGGGAATGATCCCTGCCGTAGAGGTTATGGTGACTACCGCGAGGATCAGAGAATCCATAATAGATGAGGCCAAGACAGAAGAGATTTCAGATGCTATTTCGCAGGGGCTGGTCGCTTACGGGATGCAAACGTTTGATCAATCCTTGATGGCATTAGTCCAAGAAGGTCGTATAAGCTATCATGAGGCCCTGCGCCAGGCAACTAACCCTGATGATTTTGCCTTAAGGATGAAAGGGATTGTTGGGACCAGCGATTCAAAATGGGAGTCGTTTGAGAAAAAAGAGGAGGAGCCTGAAGGCAAGACGGATGAAGAAACAGAAGTATTCCAGGATGGTGAGTATAGAAAGCTTGAATGATGCTATAAGCTATGCATTTAATGTGATCGAAAGAAGGGCTATATCTTCCTTTGAGTTAAAAAAAAACTGAAATTAAGGGATGCAAGTGATGAAATCACTGAAGCAGCTATATTCCGATTAAAGGAACTTGGATACCTGGATGATGAGGCCTATTCAAGACGAAGGGTACAGATCCTGGCAGAGAAGGGATATGGCAATCTTTATATAAGATATTACCTGGCTCAAATTGGACTCCCTGAAAATTTAATAGATATGGCAATAAAGGCCCTCCCTGAAGGGCTTACAGAAGAGGGAAGGATACAGATGATTATAAAGAAAAAGGAGGGGATGGAAAAGGAGAAATTGTTGAGGCACCTTTCGTATAAAGGATTTCCTTTTGAGACAATAATGAAGGTTTTTAATGAGGAGAGGGGATGAAGGGATCTGAAGTAAGGGCCACCTTTTTAAAGTATTTTGAGGATAGGAAGCATGTGATAGTGCCCAGTTCTTCTTTGGTGCCGGAAGATGATCCTACGCTTTTGTTTACCAATGCCGGCATGGTACAATTTAAAGAGGTTTTCTTAGGCAGTGACTCCAGGCCATACACAAAGGCTACGTCTTCTCAGAAATGCGTAAGGGCAGGCGGGAAACATAATGACCTGGAGAATGTAGGCCTAACTGCAAGGCACCACACCTTTTTTGAGATGTTAGGAAATTTTTCATTTGGTGACTATTTTAAAGAAGGTGCCATCTACTTTGCCTGGGATTTTTTGGTAAATGCTCTCGGTATAGATCCGGATAAGTTATGGATAAGTGTGTACGAAGATGATGATGAGGCCTTTTATTTATGGAAAGACAAGATAGGGGTTCCGGCATCCAGAATCGCAAGGCTTGGGGATAAAGATAATTTCTGGTCAGTGGGTGATACAGGTCCTTGCGGGCCGTGCTCTGAGATCATATTTGATCAGGGCCCCAAGGTGGGGTGCGGGAGAAGTCAGTGCAACCTAACATGTGGTTGTGATAGATTTCTTGAGGTATGGAATCTGGTATTTATGCAATATAATAGAGATGAAAAGGGGAATCTTACACCGCTACCAAGGCCCAATATAGATACAGGTATGGGACTTGAACGTGTCACTGCCCTTTTGCAGGGAGTTCACAGCAACTATGATACAGATTTATTTTCTCCTCTACTTAAGCTTATATCCGAGATGTCAGGGGCTACTTATGGAAAGTCCGCTGTAGGCGGAAGGGAAGAAGAAACAGATATATCCATGAGGGTAATAGCAGATCATGCAAGGGCAAGTGCATTTCTGGCCTGTGATGGTGTGTTGC
>CAZVAH010000119.1:0-309 GCA_964625035.1 uncultured Bacteriovoracaceae bacterium
GTCTTAAAGGCATTAGAGATACTATTCTCAGGCGAGCCAACGGGCTTGGTAAGATCGGTGATGTAATAGACGGCATAGCCTTTGCTGGCACCATCTGCTGCAGTGAAGAATACACAATAGTCCATAGCAAGCCCGCAGACAAATATTCTATCAACAGACCTGCCCTTGAGGTATCCATCAAGACCTGTCTCGGTCTTTTTGTCGTTTTCTAAAAAACCAGAATAGCTGTCAACCTCTTTATTGTATCCTTTTCTTATAATGGCATGCGCAAGATGAGCGATCATATCCTTCTGAAGCTCAGCACCTTTG
>CAZVAH010000119.1:319-6055 GCA_964625035.1 uncultured Bacteriovoracaceae bacterium
TGAACGCAATGATCGGGCCAGAGCACAGGCCCTATTCCAGGTGCGTTGTACAGATCATATGGCCTTTTGTCTTTATGTGCGCTTGCAAATGAGTGATGGTGAGGTGGGTGCCAGTCCTGGGTCATTACAACAGTAAGCCCTCTATCACTAAATAGTTGAATCATTTCATTTATCCCTTCAATGATGGTATCACCATCGGCAACTGGCAGTGCACCACCAGGCATAAAATCGTACTGCATATCCACAACTATGAGTGCATCTTTTTTACCCAAGAAAACAGAGTCTACATGGTTAATATTCCGGGTCTCCATGGGTATCCTCCTTTATCTATCGTATTTTTTATCTGCTATAATATACCTAAGTTAGCAGGATTACACCCCTCTTTTGCAAAAAATATATGCAATAACATCAGCCCTTGATTTTTACATCTTTAAGCTTATTTTTATTGTATGGATCGACCATATGTGATGGGCAAATATACGGTGTCCTTTGCAAATATGGGTATATGCTGAAAGGAATGGAATATGTCCGCCTACAGGCGAACCACAGAAAATAGTAAGATGAAAATAGAGGCCAAAGAGATCATCTCCAGGTTGATTGCATGGAAGGGGCAGACTTACACAGATGAACTGGATATCAATGTAGGCCAGGGGGAAGGTAAAGAGATCTTCAAGTGGTTTCTTGCATCCATTTTATTTGGTGCCCGCATCTCGGAAAATATTGCCAGAAATACATTTAAGGCATTTGAGAAAAATATGCTTAACACCCCGGAAGATATCTCACAGGCTGGCTGGAACCTCCTTGTAGAGACATTGGATGCAGGAGGGTATGTGCGTTATGATTTCAAGACAGCCGATAAACTGCTTGTGGTCATGCAAAACCTGTTAGAGACATATGAAGGCGATCTCAACCTCCTCCATGCTCACTCTAAAGATTCACGAGATTTAGAAAGGCGCATTCGGGCCTTGGGTAAGGGAATAGGTGGGATCACTGTTCAAATCTTTTTAAGGGAATTGCGGGGAGTATGGAAAAAGGCCCGTCCTTTCTTAAATTCATTTACCTTACTCTGTGCGAGGAATACAGGCCTCCTATCGATAAAGGAACTGGATAATGAGACTGCACTCTTTATGGTTGAACAACTCTGGCTAAACTTTGGCCGTACTAAAACGGATTTTCCTCTCTTTGAGGCTGCACTCCTTAGGGTTGGGAAGGATTTTTGTCGAAAAGATCGTTGCAAGGTATGTCATATGCTCCCGCTGTGTAAAAAGTAACCTAAAGAATATGGAAAAGGAAGCCCTATTATACGAAAGATTAAAAGGAGGTGCTGTGCGTTGTCATATATGCCAGCGCCGCTGTCGCATCGAAGATGGGAATCTGGGGTTTTGCAGAACACGGCTGAATCGTGGAGGGAGATTATTTACTATGACCTATGGCGAGGTATCTACCTGGCACAGATCTCCGATCGAGATAAAGCCGGTGTATCATTATCTGCCAGGAAGTTATGCCCTTAGTCTGGGCTCTGTTGGGTGCAACTTTCTCTGTGATGGATGTCAGAATCATGATATATCATTTGCCCTGGCAGATAAGCTACCTGCTCAGACTATGTATATCTCTCCTGAAGACTGTGTGCGTCTTGCACAAGAGGAGGATTGTGAAGGTATTTCGTGGACATATAATGAGCCTACCCTGTGGTTTGAGTATACATTGGATAGTGCAAAACTTGCAAAACCAGCCGGGCTCTATACCAACTATGTGACCAATGGATACATCACCATGGAGGCACTGGAGTTGATCGGGCCCTATCTTGATGTGTTTAGGGTTGATATCAAGGCCTTTGATGCGAGTGTGTACAAAAAAATTGCACACATCAATAATTGGGAGGGCATCTTGGATGTGGTCAAATGTGCAAAGCATCATTGGGAGATGCATGTGGAGTTGGTAACCAATGTGGTTCCAGGATTCAATGATAACCTAGGGTATATGCGTAATCTGGCACAGTGGATTAAAACCGAGCTCGGTTCAACCACTCCCTGGCATATCACCCGATTTTTTCCCCACTGGAAATTAAAGCATTTAAAGCCTACCCCTATCGAGGTTTTGGAGAAGATTCGCGGCATGGGCCTGGAGGAAGGTCTTGAATTTGTCTACATTGGAAATGTTCCCGGGCATGTAGCCAATCACACCTATTGCCCTTCCTGTGGTAAGATATTGATTGAGCGCTTAGATTGGGAGATAGTGGGAAGAAGGATCACATCGAACAAGTGTCCTTTTTGCGGGGAGCCGATTCCCGGGAGGTTTGACTGAAGAGGCTAAAGGGGACAAGGAAAAACCATTTATGGATGCTATAACTCAGGCTCAAAAGATTTCACAGGCTGTATCCAAGAGAGAAAGCCGCAAATATTACCGCTTTCGCTGGGCCCCATATTACGGTGGGATTGCCACTGTCGACTGTGTAGATTGCTGTCTTAAGTGCATATTCTGCTGGTCTCTTAATGTGGCAACTCATCCTGAGATATTCAAGAAAGACGGGATAGTGCAATTCTTTGCTTGACACTACCGCCTTTCCAGTTATCTTTATTAGAGTGGTGTTTCAAGATTGCAATGAGTTGAGGGCAGAAGAGCCTAATAAGAATAGAAAGGAGGAGATGGGAGGAGGGTTTTTAAAAAGTTTTTACCAATATTTTTGACGCTGTGCGTTACCATATGTATCTTAGCGCTACCTGGAGCTGTTCTGGCAAAGGGGATCAAGGTTCTTGACCGTCACTACAAGGCCACCACGCTCGTCAAGGATTCTCCACTATCTGGCGTCAATGGTGCCACGATCGGGAAAGACGGGGCGCTCTATGTGGTGCATACCGGAAACGGTACGGTTACCCGCATCGATCTTAAGACCATGAAGGCAAGCACCTTTGTGCCGCCTTTTGCAGGGGTTTCCATTTGTGACGATATCACAGCGGATGACAAAGGGAATTTGTTTGTCACGGGAACAACCCCGCTTGTAGGGGAGGTCTATCGCATCGATAAAAATGGTATGAAGACTATCATTGCCAGCGGGTTAAAGGCCCCGAACGGGATTCAGTATAATTACCATACTGGCCGGCTCTTTATGAGCGAGTGTTTTCAGGGGAACCGTGTTTTTGAGCTTGATCCTACTGGGGTCAAAGAACCGAGGCTCCTGATAGACGAGAATGTCATTCCTGTGCCGGAGGGGTTTGGCTTCGATCCAGCCACCGATGACCTGATTATACCTGACCTGGCATCGGGTAAAATTTTGAGAGTCCATCCTGATACGGGTGAGTTCACAACCATTGCCGAAAAGTTCGTGACACCGGTCGCATTGAAAGTAGGGCCGGACAAGATGGCCTACATCGTGGAACTGGCCACAGGAGGCGTGTACAGGCTCAGCCTGGACGGCCAGAAGAGGGAGAAACTCGCTCAGATAATGCCTGGTCTCGACAATTTGGCCATCACCCCTGATGGGCGTCTTTTTGTGACCAGCTACTGGGATGCCACTGTGTTCGAGGTTGCCACAGACGGAAGCGGGGAGTACAAAACTTTGTTCCCTATGGGGGCAAATAATATCAATGGGATTATTGTTAAAGGCGGTAAGGTCTTGATCGGTGACTCCATTATGGTGCGGAGAGTAGAAGACGGCAAGTACATAAAGACAAAGCTCAATGCCTGGGCAGCCCATGGCATGCCACTTCCCTTAGGCCTGGCCGACGGCCCGGGTGACCAGATCTTCTGGTGCGATGGTGTCAATAATGCAGTGGGCATCGGCAGTCCAGCTACGGGAGAGTTCAAGCCGGTGGCCGGGGGGTTTAACCGACCAATGGCAGTACTTATGAGTGAGAATGGAACAAAACTCTTTGTGGCCGAGTACGGATCAGGCCAGATCACTGAGGTCAGTCTCAAGGACGGGGCCAAAAATGCTTTAGCAACCGGACTTGAAGGGCCTCTTGCCCTTTCCATTGTGGATAGTATGCTCTATGTTGCTGAAGCCAAGGCTGGTCGTATCAGCAAGGTGAATCCGACTACGGGCAAAAAAGAGGTCTTCCTTAATGGAGTAGTTGGCAAGCCCAGCGCTTTGGGTAATGATGGTGCCGGAGGCCTCCTTGTGCTTGACGGGGCCAGTCAGCGGCTTTTCAGGGTAGGCACCAAGGACCTGGCTGTGTCCATAGTGGCCAGGAACATACCCGTTGCGTATGGTTTGGTAGGCAGCTACCCTGCTACAGAATTTCCTATTCCCATGACCATAAGCGCAAATGGCGACATCTACCTGGCGACAATGAACCGTGGGGTAATTATACTCCGAAAGGTTAAGTGAAAAAGCCCAAGATAAGGTCACGATGCTAAATCGTATGCTGGGACTTGGCAGGTAAGTCATAAGGCGGAAGAGAGGGGTATCAGGTCTTGACAGGGTATTTGCCCGGATTTTTGGGCAAATACCCTGTTGACACTACCGAGATCCTGGGAATAGATAATTTCTATATGTCGGGAAATTCAGGTTCCTTTTTTGACAGAAATGCTGATATACCATGGTAGCATTCTCCTGATGCAATAAGGGTTACAGCCAGTTCTGTTTCAAATTCAAGGGCCTCTTTGAGAGGTAAGTCAGCACTCCTACGAATCAATGCAAGTGCATTGCGTATAGCGCGTGGCCCATTCTTTGCGATGATTTCGCCCAGAGCAATGGATTCATCAAGTGCCTTGCCTGGTGCGCTCACCCGATTAACAAGGCCAAGGTCGAAGGCCTCATCGGTTTTGACCTGACGTGCTGTAAGGATAAGGTCAGCAGCCTTTGCAGGTCCAACTACCCGGGTAAGTGCTACCCCGCCACCCCAGTCGGTCATGAGTCCCAATCGGACTTCTGAGAAACTGATGATCGCATCAGGATCCATCACCCTTAAGTCAGATCGAACTGCAAGCTCTGCTCCACCTCCGTAGGCAATTCCGTTGATTGCAGCAATTATGGGAACAGGTAAAGTTGCCAATCTATCCACTGCACCACGAATGCGTCTGATAAGGATTTCCACGGGCCCACGGTCGTGCTTTTGGACCGCATCTATGAGGCCCGCAACCTGGGGATTGTCAGGGTTGACGTCAAACCCTGCACTGAAGGCCTTATCTCCGGCGCCTGTCACCACCACTACGCGTGGTAGTTTTTTCTCAAGCTTTGACACGGCTTGCTCGAGAGAAGACCACATTTCTTCATTGAACGCGTTCATTTTCTCTGGGCGGTCAAGGGTGAGGATTGCAACGTGGCCTCTTTGTTCTACACGAATACCAAACTTTGACATAGTCCTATCCTCCAAGGAAGTAACATAGCCGCCTCTTTCAAAGGCCTACGGCATCTATAATTAACCCTACTATGTAATTTATAGAAATTCTACACAATAATCTAATATGGTTAATCTATGGCAAAGCCTTTACGTATAGAGTATAAAGGGGCAGATATTCCTCGTGAGGGATGGTTTTATTGAAGAGCATAAAGGGTTGTTAAAGGAAATACCAAGAGTTTAGAGATATGTAACGAGATCAGCATTTAATGCGCCATTTAAAAGATAAGAAACTAAAAGATAAAAGATGGAACCATCTATATAGCTTATGTTTGTTAGGCTATATGTTGAAAGAGGTAGCAGAGTCCTTAGGGGCCCATTATACGACTATAAGTCGTGAATCTTAAACGAGTGAAGAATATGTTATATTGTAAGACCTGTCCCGTATACCCAGTAT
>CAZVAH010000120.1:0-6041 GCA_964625035.1 uncultured Bacteriovoracaceae bacterium
AGCAAATTTTTCTAAAGGGGGGGGAATCATATGATGTCCGTTGTTAGTTGTCCGTAGTCCGCTGCAAAGATCCCCAACTATAACCATGATAGCTAAACTCCTCCTATCTGCCTGTGTGTGTCCACACGCAGACAGGCCATGCCTCTTTATTCGACCAACAACGGACAACGAACTACTGACACCGCCATGTTCCAAGGAGACTGTTGACAATAAAAATAATTTTAGGTTGACAATAAGTTGATAATGATGAGCGGTATAAACGGCGGATGGGAACAGACTAAGCTTTATGGGGCACAGAGGCCGGTCTATAGTTACGTTACGGATATTCTTTTGTATAGCTAAGAAGGATAAAGAGGTGGTATAGATAGCCTTTATGACGCACACCATTGAGGATATCAAGATGTTAGGACTTTTTACGAAAGCATCAATAGTAAAAGATTGAATAAATTTATTCCCAGATGATGTTCATGCCCATCTAAAGTTGAGAGTTTATAAGGCCTTGACCTTGGAAGGTGAGTTTGGTAATGGATCATGACCTTGAATCAAGGATTAAAAGGATATTTTGAGATTATAAGGGAATACTGTTGCAGTATATATCAAATATAAGATTTAGATACCTTTATTGAGCACAGGTAGAGCTATGTCCTCTTTTGCAGAGAAATCTATATCTTTCACCAAGATGTCCGGGCAAGGTAACGATTTTATCGTTATTGATAATAGTCAGGGAGACCGCACCATGGAGTGGAAGAAGTGCGCACAGAAGTGGTGCAGGCGGCGTACAGGGGTTGGTGCAGACGGCCTGCTCTTGATTGAGCAGAGTGATAGCGCAGATTTCACTCTCAGGATATTTAATACAGATGGCTCTGAAGCAGAGATGTGCGGAAATGGTGCAAGGTGTGCTGCTGCTTTTGCTTTTGAACAAAAGATTGCACACTTTCAGATGAAAGTTGAAACATTAGCAGGGATCGTAGAGGCCAGTGTGGATGGCGTAGATGTCTCTATCAAGATGACCGATCCAGGCCAGATAAGAGAAAATATCAAACTAAATATTACAGGAAAAGATTTGGTTATCTGCTCTATTAATACAGGGGTTCCCCACGCTATAGTATTTACAGACGGGGTAGAGCATGTTCCAGTAGAGGAGATGGGACCTGCCGTGAGATTTCATCAAGAATTTGAACCAGAGGGCACCAATGTTGATTTTGTAGAGATCCTTGGCCCCAGAAAGCTCAGCGTACGCACCTATGAACGGGGGGTTGAGGCAGAAACCCTGGCATGCGGGACTGGTGCTGTAGCCTCAGCTATAGTATGCTCCATGTGCAAAGATATTGGAAATCCTCCCATAGATGTTGTTATGCCAGGTGGCACACTTATAGTTGACTTTCAAAGGTCAGGTGATCTGTTTAGGGATGTGTGGTTAAAAGGAGAAGTTAAATGGGTTTATAGAGGTGAGATTATTGGGGAGTTGACATGAAAGAGAAAGTAAAAGGATTTGATCTTGGAGCCACACGGATTAGACAGTTACCGCCCTATCTCTTTGCTGAGATTGATAGGATGAAGGAAGAGGCCATAGCCAGTGGCATTGATGTGATCGATCTGGGAGTTGGTGATCCTGATTTAACTCCTCCAGAGGCAGTAATTGAAACCCTTATCCATAGCGCCCAGGATAAGGATGCCCATCATTACGCATCTTACACTGGGCTACCTCGGCTCAGGCAGGCCTTTGCAGGGTGGTTTGAAAGGCGGTTTGGCATAAAGGTGGATCCAGATGAAGAGGCACTGCCCTTATTAGGCTCAAAGGAAGGTGTTGGGCATATCTTTCTGGCCATTACCAACCCGGGCGATGAGGTACTTGTCCCTGACCCTGGCTATCCAGTGTATACCGCAGGGGCAATACTTGCTGGCGCAACTCCCAAATACATTCCTTTACGGATGGAAAATGGATTCCTTCCAGATATTAATGAATTAAGAAGCTTAATATCTTCTCATACAAAGATGCTATGGTTAAACTATCCATCTAATCCCACCACAGCTCTTGCCACCATGGATATCTTTGAAGAGATTGTGGGGTTTGCAAACGAGCATGGTTTATTGGTATGTCATGATGCAGCGTATTCAGAGATTGTCTTTGATGGCAAAAAGGCGATAAGCTTTCTTCAGGCTCCAGGAGCCAGAGATGTTGGAATAGAATTTCATTCTCTTTCTAAGACCTTTTGCATGCCTGGGTGGCGGGTTGGCTTTGCTGTAGGAAATGCCAGGGCCATTTCATGCCTTGCAAAGGTAAAGACAAATCTTGACTCAGGCATATTCTTGCCAGTGCAAGGTGCAGCGATCACTGCCCTTTTGGAATGTGAGGAGGATACAGAAAAGCGATGTATGGTATTTGAAAATAGGCGTAACAGGTTTGTTTCCGGGCTTAAAGAAATAGGGTGGGATGTTCCTTTACCCCCGGCTACATTCTATATATGGGCTCCTATCCCAAGCGGTTATGATTCAATGGGATTCTCTGCTCACCTTTTAAGGCAAGCCGGTATTGTATGCACACCAGGGATTGGCTTTGGGGAATATGGGGAAGGTTTTGTAAGGATGAGCCTTACAATACCGGATGACAGGTTAGAATTGGCCCTCGAGCGTATTAAGGATATGGAGATTATTCAGGTATAAAAAGGGGGGGTTCCGTGCATTATTATAAAAACATCCCCCTTAGTCCTACGGGTCATCCCCGCGAGTCCCGTGGTCTGTTTGAGATATTCGGAGTTACGTGCCCTGTGGCTTGAGGGCTTTGTAGTAAGGGAGGTGAGTGACGTAGCCAGTGACTGTAGGGTAGACAAGGATCTTGATTTCTTAGTGAATCCGCAGGTGAGATGATGGGTATAGATTCAACTATTAGTATGGCCTTTGCGACCAGGGTCTTTGATTATATTGCGGAAGATATATAAAGAGATCCGTAACTAGTTGGATCCCCTCTGCTCGTGAACGCCTAAGAGCATTATATATCTCTATCAGGGTTTTTTAATCCTCCAGGGAGTTTATACCAATCCCTGATTGAGCATGGCATCTGCCACTTTAATAAAACCGGCAATGTTTGCTCCTATAACAAGATTGCCAGTATAGCCATATTCCTGCGCAGTCTCAAAGCAATTTTTGTGGATATTCACCATGATTTGATGGAGACGCTGATCTACTTCCTCACGAGGCCAGTTAAGACGCATCGCATTTTGACTCATTTCCAGACCTGATACAGCAACTCCTCCAGCATTGGCAGCCTTGCCAGGGGCATAAAGGATCTTCTTGGTGAGAAACTGCGCAATCCCACCAGGTGAGGTTGGCATGTTGGCCCCCTCGCAGACCAAGTAGCAACCATTATCCAATAAGGTCTTGGCATCATTAGCACTGATTTCATTCTGTGTTGCGCAAGGAAAGGCGCAGTCACACTTAATCCCCCAGGGGCGTTTACCCTCATAATATTCCACCCCAAACTTTTCAGCATAGTCCCTGATACGGCTTCTGCGCACATTCTTAAGCTCCAGAACCCACGCAAGCTTCTCCTCATTGATTCCGTCCTTGTCGTAGATTGTCCCATTCGAATCAGAAAGCGATACGACCTTGGAGCCAAGCTGGTTAAGCTTTTGAACAGCATATTGTGCAACATTACCAGACCCTGAAACCGTACAGATCTTTCCCTCCAGGGACTCGTCACGTGTCTTGAGCATCTCCTGGGCAAAGCAGACGGCTCCATACCCAGTAGCTTCCGGGCGAATCAGAGAGCCACCATAACAGATATCCTTGCCTGTAAGGACGCATGTAAACTCATTACTCAGCCTCTTATACTGACCAAAGAGAAATCCAATCTCACGCACCCCCACACCAATATCACCAGCAGGGACATCAGTGTTAGGGCCAATGTGACGGAAGAGCTCAGTCATAAAGGACTGGCAAAACCGCATCACCTCATCGTCGGATTTTCCCTTTGGATCGAAATCAGATCCACCCTTACCCCCACCCATAGGCAGCGTGGTAAGGGCATTCTTAAATATCTGTTCAAAGCCGAGAAACTTGAGGATGTCAAGATTTACGCTAGGATGGAAACGAAGCCCCCCCTTATAAGGGCCGATAGCACTATTGAACTCTATGCGAAACCCTCGATTGATATGGATTTCTCCTCGATCGTCCTGCCAGGGAACACGGAAGATGATTTGCCTCTCGGGCTCTACAATTCTTTCAAGTATCTTGGCATCCTTATATTTCTTGTTGCTTTCGAGGACAGGGTTGAGTGATTCTAACATTTCGGTTGCAGACTGAAGAAATGTTGGCTCATTGGGATTTCTTTTTTTTAGATTTTCTAAAACTTGTTGGATAATCGGCATATTTTCATCCTTTCTTCCTTAAATTTTTATGTGTCTAACAAAAGTCATGTCCTGAATTTGTTGTATACTTGTGAGAATTTCTTAAAATCCTGGTAATCCATCACCGTGGCCATGGCGAGATGGTCTGCCTCAATCCCTGCCTCCTGCGCACAGGCCACAGGATTTAATCCTCCAATAAGGATCACCCCTATCTTGTTCACATCTACAGGGACTCCACATATAGGCTCACTCATCTCCCCAATAGAAAGCACACCTCTTATCCCAACCTTATCTAGATTTGCTATAATCTCTTCAGCAAGTCCCCGACATATATCAGGAAGCTCCCTGAAATTGGCAAGAATCTTACCCTCACCTTTTTTTACCACTTCACGCACTGTGGTCATCTTTGCCCGGATAAAGGCCTCTGAGGGGTCAAGAGAAGAACCTGAATAATGGATAAGTTCAACAAAGCGCAGGGGCTTTCTATCCTTCATCTGAAGGATTCCTCCAAATCTGGAGTCCATTGGAATTCCGCTCTTCAGAAAGACACCGTTGGCCACTACGCTACAAACCGTTGCAAGGCCCATCTGACATTTGGGGACAAGTACCTCGCCCAACCACTTTCCCTCTTCGGCAACAGCTACAAGCTCACTAACAGCAATCCCCGCCTTAAAGACAGGTTTCATTGCAGTAAGAGCATCCCTGAATCTCTTTTTGGGAAAGAAGGAAACATTGACAGGGACTAAGCCTTGCCCTTGTTTCGGATCAAAGGTAGTCCTATAAGCCAAGGTCTCAATCCTGGAGATGGCAAAACCCACCTTGTCATGAACCCTGGCATTCTGGAGCTCTTCAACACCCAGTTTAGTGATTATCCTTCCATCCCGCCTTCCCACTAAACTGGTAAGCCCTCTCTCATCCATAAACTGAAGATGATACCTTACAGCCCTCTCGCTCAATGTTACACCACAGTCCTCCATGTGCCTCGCAATTAATCGAGCCCCGACAGGCTCACGGGCCTGATTCAAGATCTGTAAGATCACAATGCTCTTTCTTTCTATCTCTTTGCGGTTAAACATCATCTCCATCTCTATTATAGAGGGTTATAGGCAACCTATTGCCGTTATTGCATAATATCAAAATTTCTATTTGTCAACTAAAAATTTTTTATAGGCGCTTGTTGTACTGTGTTTTAGATGGTATGAATAATATATTGATACCTGGTACAGGATTTGTTTTAAGGGTATGGTTATGGGAAAAAGATAGTACCCTATTTTATGAGGTAGAAGTATAAGGAGATATGAAAATTTGAAGGAGAGGATGAAAATGGCAAAAGATGAGGAATATGTTTTAAAGCAGGTAAAGGACCACGATGTAAGCTTTATCCATTTCTGGTTTACTGATGTGCTTGGCAGTCTTAAGAGCTTCAACATTACCCCATCAGAGCTTGAAGTGGGTCTGGGGGAGGGTATAGGTTTTGATGGGTCTTCTATTGAAGGTTTTGCCCGTATCCATGAGAGTGACATGATTGCAAAGCCTGATCCAGCTACTTTCCAGCTCATACCCTGGAGGCCAAAAGATCGTCCTGTAGCGCGCATGATCTGCGATATACTCAATCCTGATGGAACTCCTTATGATGGTGATCCACGCTATGCCTTAAAACGTATTCTCAAAAAGTCAGCACAAATGGGATATATA
>CAZVAH010000121.1:0-6030 GCA_964625035.1 uncultured Bacteriovoracaceae bacterium
GAGGATAAACCCGGCAATTGCTGGAATCGTATTTCTTGTAAGTAAGATGTGGGATGCTATAAGCGATCCTTTAATGGGACTCATTTCTGATCGAACAAGGACAAGGATGGGACGTAGAAGGCCCTATTTTCTGGCAGGGGTTATACTTATCTTTCTCTCATTTTTCATGATGTGGTATCCAGTTGATTTTGATAAAGAGATACACAGATTTATATTTGTGTTTGTAGCCTATATCTTTTTCTCAACTACCATAACCATAGTTATGGTGCCATATAACGCACTTTCTTCCGAATTGACCCTTGACTACAATGAAAGGACATCGCTCTCATCAATAAGGATCTTTTTCTCAACCCTATCTTCCATGGTATGTGCGGTTGTCCCCCTTGAAATAGTAAAGAGATTTGCGGATACAAGAGATGGTTATATAGCCATGGCAGTTTCAATTGGGCTCTTCTTTTCACTTCCCTTTATAGCAACATTTCTGACTACAAAAGAGCGAGAAGAATTCCAAAAGGAGAAGCAGCCATTTAGTATAAAGATGGGCTTAACATCCTTCATTGAACCATTTAAGATTCGATCTTTTGTCAATGTACTCATGATGTATCTCTTTGCCTTTCTTACAATGGATATACTTATGACAATAGCGATATATTTTATGACCTATTATCTGGAGAGGGGGAATGAGACAAATTATGTACTTGGCACCCTTTTGTCATTCCAGGTCATATCAATACCGTTTTATTATTATCTGAGCAAAAAGACCAGCAAGAGGGCTGCATTCATGTTTGGGGTGGCACTGTGGATTGGAATAATGCTCTTCAGTTATCTGATTACACCTGAGATGCACCCGAACACCATGTACATCTTTGGATGTCTTGCAGGGCTTGGCACTGGTGGGGTAGTGGTAATGATATACTCTATCTTTCCTGATATACCTGATATTGATGAGTTGTACTCTGGACAAAGAAGAGAGGGGATCTATTTTGGTCTCTTTACATTCATGAGAAAGGTGAGTTCTGCTCTTGCTATCTTTTTTATCTCAAATGCAATCGCACTTGCAGGATATAAAGCCCCGATAGAGGAAACCATTGATGGTGTAACAAAGATGGTTCAGCAGGGACAATCGACAGAACTTATCCTTACCTTGAGATTATTATTTTCAGTGGTGCCAGTTATATTGCTCGCTATTTGTCTATATAATTGCGTAAGATATCCACTGACGCCAGGGTTGCATGCGAGGTTGAGAAGGCTTCTTGGTGTAAAGAGAGAGAAGACTGGTCTTACTGATGAGTTAAAGATCGAGGAAAAAGAACTGAAGAAAATCCTTATTAGGGGTTAGATATGAGTATTAAAAAGAATAAAAAGAGAGCTGAGCCTGTATATCAGAATGAATTTTTTGAAACAACCAGTGTGACCGATTTTGTATTAAAAGAATGGGGTTCGCCTCCTGAAGGTTATCCTGAAAAGAAGATACCTGACAGTTATTCTAAAAGGACATTCAGCCCTGATTATAATGAGAGAAGAGAGGCCTTTTTTAGTCATTGCCTGAAAAATCCTGCCGCTAAGATCATAAAGGGCTATTACTACGAGCTTGTAAGACTCTATAAGGAAAAAGGGCCAGTTCATGAAGGGCTGGTACTTGGGGCCTTAGATTATATCAACAGACGCTATGACTGCTCTGACTTTGTTATGTTAGGCATAATAAGGCTTTTGTATCAATTCATGGATAGCAAGCTTATAAGTAAAGAACTAAAAGAAAAGGCTGAAAAAACAATCCTTAACTTTAAATACTGGCCTGATGAGCCTGGGATAGATTCCATGTGCTGGTGGACTGAAAATCATCAGATAATGTTTTCATCAAATGAGTATCTTGCTGGGCAGTTATTTCCTGATAGGGTTTTTACAAACTCTGGTATGAGGGGAAAGGAAAAGATGGCAGGGGCCAGAAAGAGGATTCTTGAATGGATGGATCTGAGATTTAAGACAGGGTTTAGCGAATGGCTCTCTCATATCTACTATGACGAGGATATCACCCCCCTTATTAATCTCATAGATTTTTGCGATGATTCTAGAATTGTAAATGGGGCTGAGATAGTAACTGATCTCATGATTTATGATATGGCGCTTAATAGTCTTTGTGGTGTATTTGGATCAACCCATGGAAGAAGCTATACAAGGGAGAAAAAATCAGCCCTTTTTGAATCTACTACTGATACCCAAAAGCTGATGTTCGGAATGGGTATCTTTTCCGGGGCAGATAATATGAGTGCTGTAACAATTGCACTTAGTGAGAAATATCGTATGCCTAAGGTCATATATGATATTGCCACTGATTTTAGTAGAGATGAAATGATAAATAAGCAGAGGATGGGTATTCGAATAAAAGAGGCCAATAAGTGGGGGTTAAATTTCAAAGATCTGACAAGTGGGATGATATTTTTAAGCCTTGAGGCCTATACCCATCCCAAGACCTTTGGCCTCGTAATGAAGATGTTTGATGAATACAGGTGGTGGGAAAACCAGTTCTTCACTATGTTTAAATCAAAGAAGTGGTTGATAGATTTCCTTCGTTATTCAGGGCTTATAAAGCCAGCAGCATATCTTTTTGAGAAGGATATTACTAGAAATACCCGGGAAGAGGTGAATATATATACCTACAAAACACCTGAGTATATGCTTAGCTCTGCCCAGGATTACAGGAAAGGTTATGGAGGAGACCAACAGCATATCTGGCAGGCGACCCTTTCACCTGAGGCAGTTTGTTTCACCACTCACCCCGGGCGCCTTGAGGATACTTCTCCGGGATATTGGGTAGGGTCAGGTTCTCTTCCAAGGGTAGCACAGATAGAAAATGTGGTAATAGCAGTGTATAATATATCTACCAGACCAGGGCTATATTTAACCAATAAGATCTTTTTTACCCATGCATGGTTTCCAAGGGACAAATATGATGAGGTAGCCCAGAAAAATGGATGGATCTTTGGAAGGAAGGGGGATGGATATATAGCGCTCTATTCTCAGAATGCCTACAGGTGGCAAGCCGGTGGCGAAGATGCGAATAGAGAGATTATAGCTGATGGAAGAGAAAATATCTGGATATGCGAAATGGGAAGAAAAGATAAAGATGGAGATTTTCAGAGTTTTGTTGAAAGGATATCTGAAGCCAGAGTAGTATTTAAGGGATTAAAGGTGTTTTACAAATCCCCCTCGCAGGGCAAGGTGGAGTTTGGATGGAGAGGGCCTTTAAAACAGAATGGAAAGATTATTGAGATAAAGGATTATCCTCGCTATGATAATCCATATTCAAAGGCAGAATTCCCGCCTGAAGAGATATACATTACTTCTAAGGATTTCTGGCTCAGGTTAAACCCTTCGAAAGGGATAAGAGAAGCAAGCGAGTATGTGTGAGTAGAATAATAATTCAGAGGAATATATGCAATTTAAAGATATTAAGGTAACTGATCCAGCAAATAAAAGCTATGTATATAAGCTTTGAAGAGGAGGCGAGATTGGATATGTTTAAAAAATTCCAAGCAATTTCATTTTTACTGATTACTATTTTTGTTTGTCAATGTAGTAACGGAGGGGATAATGATTTGATTATAAGCAGTGGAGGTGAGAGTTTAACTCCAGGGGGCGAAGATGCTAATTTAACCCAAATTGTCCCAACAGATGGCTACCTTTCTCGACAGGCCCAATATTTGGATTGCTGCTCCTGCAGTGATGGCCTCCATGCCCAGGCATGTCGAGTTGCAGTGAGCGCTGGCGGGTTCAACGAAGCTGCGATAGAAGATGCAATCACAAAAATCAACAAACGCAAGGATTGTTCGGACTTTGCTATGAATACGCTTCTTCGCATGTTGTACCTTAACAAGAATAACTCTAGCTTGAGCCCTGAGATTAAGCAGGATATTGAAGATACTGTCCTTAATTTTAAGTATTGGTTTTACGAGCCTAATGAGGATTCAATGATCTTTTGGACAGAAAACCATCAGATTCTGTTTCATACAGCCGAGTTGCTTGCCGGACAATTGTATAAAGATGAAGTCTTTTCAAATTCTGGAATGAGGGGTGCTGACCATATTGCTCGCGCTCTGCCATTGATTAATACCTGGCTTAACTATCGTGCCAAATTTGGTTTTGCAGAATGGCATTCCAATATCTACTTCAATGAAGACCTGCCTGCTTTGGTAAATCTCGTGGACTTTGCAGAGGATGAAGAGGTGTCAACTAACGCAGCCATGCTTATTGATCTGATGGCCTTTGACTTTGCTAATAACTATTACAAGGGGATCTATGCTACTACCCATGGACGTACTGAAGACAGGAAAAAGGTTGGGGAAGATATTGATCACCCGGCCTCGAGGGACTCGACGGCAGAAGCGGCATGGATTTTACTCGGCATAGGTGATCATCATCCTGAGGATTCAAGTAATTTTGGGGCTGTTGCTTTAGCCACTAGCAGTAAATACGCCCTGCCAGCCATCCTTGAGGATATCGCAGCCGACGCACTGGATTATAATGAGCACAAGGAGCGTAGCAGCATAAATGTTGTTGAAGGGCCTGATTACGGGCTTAGCTATACGAGTGTAAATGATCTTATTTTCTGGTGGGGGATGTCAGCTCCTGCTGCAAGTGCAGTAATCGATGGATCCCTTAGAATAATGGATATATATGAATTAGATCCAGCCTTAATCTTTAATGAGGAGCTATTCGTTGATATATTGCAAACTTTTGCAAAGATGCGAGGTTGTTCCCTCAGTGAGTATTGCAATTTATTAAGGGATATCACCCTTGGGGTTACTCTGGAGACAGTCAGTACATATACTTACCGAACACCATATTACCAACTTTCCGGAGCACAGGATCATCATAAAGGCATGAATGGCCTGCAGGAGCACATATGGCAGGCTACCATAGACTCAAATGCTATAGTTTACACAAGCTGTCCAGGCGGTATAAGCATGCAGGAATTTACAGGTGGCTGGATGCCTCGTGCAGCTTTGTACAAGAATGTTGGAGTTATTCAATACGATCGCGAACTCCAACTTCCTGAGGCAGAACTTCTATGCCTGTTGTTGGGCGGTAAAATGTACACACATGCTTACTTTCCCTGCTGGGCGTTTGATGAGGTTACTCAATCCGGTAAATGGACATTTGGTCGCAAAGGTGATAGTTATATAGCCCTGTATTCTGATAGACCAACTATATGGAAAAGTGATTACGAACTCTTCGCTTTCGGGAAAAAAAATGCCTGGATTGTCGAGTTAGGATGTAAATCCGATAACGGATCCTTTACTCAGTTCCAAGAAGATATTCTAGAGGCAATGGTTGAGGTATCTAAAACCAATCTGGGTTATGATGTGTTTTATGAATCCCCTTCTCAGGGGGATGTAACTGTTTCATGGGATGGCCCGCTTAAGGTAAATGATAACGAGATCGACATTGGCCCTTACCTCCGTTTTGACAATAAATATTGCCAGCAGGATTTCGGGACGACCAAAACAATTATTGAGTTTGATTCACAACGCTTGGAGCTGGACTTCGATAATATCACAAGATGTTATTGTAGGTAGTTGAATATGTAATCTACCTGTAACCTTTCAGTGAAGCACGAAGATCTAAGGCACAAAATGACAAAGGCACAAAGGGATGACTGGTGTAAATTAAACGTATACAGGATCAACTTTATTTACAACAATTCATGAGCCATCCAAAAATGATGGCAGCGTCCAATTTGATAAAGAAATTGTTTTATTAAAAAGCATGTTAACTTTGTGCCTTTGTGCCTGTCTGCATCTCGGCTAAGAGATACTTTACATACCCATGTTGTGTGATATGTGTGGGAATTTTTGCTTTGTACGGGAGGCATAGGCAGGCCTGTGCCACTTTGTTACTGAATGATTATTCCTTGTTAAGTTTTGACTTGACAGTTCATTATCTGACCGTATAGTCTACAAAGACAAAGAGTTTGTGTCATGGTTGAGAAAAAAAGTAAACATAAGAAGGCATGGGAAGCCTTTGTTAAGG
>CAZVAH010000122.1:0-585 GCA_964625035.1 uncultured Bacteriovoracaceae bacterium
ATGCCGTGCAGGGTTATGCGGTATTGGAGGAATCGTGGAACAATGTGGTCTGGGGGACAGACAAGAAGATCGTGCTCATAGGTGTGAACAACATGGTAGTGGCTGAGGGGCAAGACGCTATACTCGTATGTCCCCGTGGAAGATCTCAGGATGTAAGCAAGCTTTTAAAGAGGATAAGGGAAAATCAAGAGTGATTTTGGATTAATGGATAGACCTCAGTTTCACCTGCGTTTTGCTTTATCTTGACATGCCTTGATAGGTGTGACAGCTTGATAACATTAATTATTATATAAAATGGGAGGTTTGTATGAAGGATGTGGCCTTATTTGTTCCTTGTCTTGCAGATCAGTTTTTACCCGAAATAGGTGTTAGTGTAGTAAAGATCTTTCGTAAACTAGGGGTTAGTTTCACCTATGATAAAAGACAAACCTGTTGCGGCCAGCCATTGGTGAATGCCGGGGACAGGAAAGGGGCTTGCCATGTGGCAAAACACTTCATATCCATTTTTGAGGGAAGTGAGTACATTGTTGCGCCTTCTGGCTCATGCATACACACTGTCAAAGAGCACTATCCAAGGCTATTGGC
>CAZVAH010000122.1:595-5933 GCA_964625035.1 uncultured Bacteriovoracaceae bacterium
GTGAAGTCTAAGAAAAGGCCTATGAACTATCGCAGTTTCTGGTCTCAATATTAGGTGTAGGTGATGTTGGTGCCAGGTTTGAGGCCAAGGCCTGCCTCCATGAGTCTTGTGCTATACTTCGTCAGCTAGGGGTCTCAGACGAGCCGAAGGCGTTATTAAAAAACGTAGGGGATCTGGATCTTGTACCTTTGAATGATGCTGATGTATGCTGTGGGTTTGGCGGGGAGTTTTCAGTAGATTATCCCAATATATCAGAGGCAATCGTGAAAGATAAGGTAAATAACTTTAAGGCCTCTGGTGCTGATATCTTGATCTTAGGCGAGCCTGGTTGCTTGTTAAATATCAGGGGATATATGTCTTACAATGGGGTAGGTGGCCAGGTCATGCATATAGCCGAAATTGTGGACGGCGAATAGGAGGTGATAGGGTTATGAGACCGCAGAGCGAAAATTTTAAAGAACTGGCCAGAGAAAATTTAGCCATTGAAGGACAAAGAAAAATTTTAAATCAATTTTCTCTTATACTTAAGGCGCTTAGAGATGCCTCCTTTGCAACACTACCCGATGAGAAGGCTGCCCTTGAAAAGGGAAGAAGGATACGGGAAGATGCAATAAAAAACCTGCCGTATCTTTTAGAGATGTTTGAAGAAAATGCCACAAAGGCTGGTGCTAAGGTGGTGTGGGCTTCTGATGCAAGGCAGGCAAATGACTTTATTGTCTCTCTTGCAAAGGAAAAAGGAGCAAACTTATGCGTAAAGGCAAAGTCTATGATCTCCGAAGAGATTTCGCTTAGGGAAGAATTTGTTGAAAATAAGATAGAAACATATGAGACTGATCTGGGAGAATTCATTGTCCAGCAGGCAGGTAAGACCCCGTTTCATATAGTTGGACCTGCGATCAATATGACAATAAAAGAGGTATCAGATCTTTTTAGTAAGGTAATGGGGTCGCCAGAGACAGAAGATCCCACGGAATTGGCAATGAGAGCCCGTATGTTTTTACGGGACAAATTTAAAAATGCACAGATTGGGATTAGTGGGGCCAATATGGCGGTGGCTGAAACAGGCTCTATCATCCTGGTAGAAAACGAAGGGAACATAAGGTTTGCAACCTCTGCGCCAAAGACTCATGTTGTCCTTATGAGTATAGAAAAGATAGTCCCTACTATCTCTGATGCAACATATATGTTGAAACTTTTGACCAGGAGCTGTACAGGGCAGCGTATCTCAAATTATGTTTCTGTAATCACTGGTCCAAAGAAGGCAGGTGAAATAGACGGCCCAGAGGAGTTATATATCGTTATCCTGGATAATGGCCGGACAAAGATATATGCAGATAAGGTCTTAAGAGGTGCTTTGCAGTGCATTAAGTGCGGTATGTGCGCAGCTGTTTGCCCTGTATACACCCATGTAGGTGGATATACATATGGCTGGGTCTACTCAGGTCCTATTGGTGCCGTGCTCAATCCTCTTTTATTAGGCTTGGATAAGGCCAGGGATCTCTATCATGCAACCACACTATGCGGTGCATGCAAAGATTATTGTCCGGCAGGGGTGGATGTACGCAATATAGTCTTAGACTTGAGGGCCAAAGAGATGGATGGCGACAGATATTTTGATGCCGAGGCCCCTCCTTTTTTAATAAGGGTTTTTTATCGCATTTGGGCATGGGTATTACTTGACTATTCCAGATATAAGATCGCATCAAGGATTATGCGTATAGTAATGCCTTTTGTCATTAAATATGGGAAGGCATCAAACCTTTCTGACAGGCTTATCCAATGGACAAGGTGCAGGGATATACCGCAGGTAGCACCAAAATCCTTTCATGAGACATATTCAGAATTAAAAAAATAAGGGAGTTTGTGATGGATAGCACTAGGAACAGAGAGATTATCCTAAATAGATTGAAGAGGTTTGCTATAAGGCCAGAGAAGCCTGTCAAGTCTGAGTTGGTGAAGACAAAAAAAGATGACACTGATGCATTATATGAAAGTTTTGCTCAGGGAGTAACAGCAGCAGGTGGGAGCGTATTTCGAGTAAAGGATAAGGATGAAGCACTAAAGACACTTGATACCATCTTGACTGAGACAAATATGAGCACAGCTATAGTTTCTGAAGATAATATGATCAGATCAATGAAGATTAAGGCATATCTTAAGGGGAAAGATATAAAGATATTGGCCCCCAGAAAAGATCGGTCAAGCCATAAAAAGGCATGTTTCTCAGCAGATGCAGGGATTACAGGGACAGATTATGCCCTGGCTGATACAGGCACAATAGTGATCCGCCATGGTAAGGATAACGCTCGACTGCCTTCCTTGGCTCCACCTGTTCATATCGCCTTTGTTGAGAAAAGTACACTCTTGCCAGACATAGATACACTGGTAGCAGAACTCAAACCTTCCAATAAAAATATGCCAAGCGCCATAACCCTGATAACCGGGCCTAGTATGACAGCAGATATTGCTTTGCAGCCCACCTTTGGCATGCATGGCCCAAAGAATTTATATGTAATCTTTATAGGAAAACAGTGAATAGTGAATAGATTTATTTTTAGATGATGTGTGTATTTGTTGCTTATATAAGAGTGTCATATACTCATGGTTTATCATCCTTAGACCTCTAAAACAAAATTTTTTTGACAGAATTGACTGGGCGTACTAAACTTTAACTAAATGTACAAATAAAAAGATATACGGTCAAATAATCACTGAAGGGAGGCTTGATTTGTGGGTTCGTTAATAGAAGATATCAGGAAAGAGCAGATCATCAATACGGCAATTACGACCATAGCTGACAAGGGTTTTATAAATGCACCTCTTAGTGAGATAGCCAAAGAAGCTGGTATAAGTAAAGGGGTCATATCCTATTACTTCAAGAGTAAAGACGAGTTAGTCAAAAAGGTGATAAATAAAATCCTATCTGATTCTAAAAGGTACATTGATAAAAAGGTGGCTGGAGAAAAGACAGCTTCAGACAATATTATTGCTTATATAAAAGCGAGTTTTGATTATATAAATGCCAACAGACAGCATTTTGATGCATTGGTCGATCTGTGGGGGAGCATTACTAGCCATGAAGAAAGGCTTAATTTCAACAAGAAGAGTTATGATCCTTGCCGTAATGTTCTCGAGAAAATAATTCGGGAGGGGATCAAATCTGGTGAATTTGTAAACATGAATGTTCATCTGGCAGCATCCCTTATACAGGCAGTAATAGACGGTGTTATGATTCAGTGGCTCTTTGATGAGAACGCAATAAACCTAAAAGATGCCAGGGATGAGGTTGTGAAGCTTGGAAAGGCATACCTTTTGAGATGATTCAAAAGGATAAACACAAAGGCTGAAAAATTTTTAGAAGGAGGGAGGGTTTGCAAATGGAGATCCCAAAACTGGATTCATATTGGCAGTATGTAGAACACTGGAGCGGGATAGCCCCTGATTTTCCAGCATTAAGGGAAGGGGGCAGGACAGTCTCATCAAGAAATTTTGAGGACATGACTAATCAGCTGGCAAAGGCATTCATAAGTCTCGGTGTTAAAAAAGGAGACAGGATAGTCTCGATACTGCCCTGTGGTATAGATTATATTTTTACACTTATTGCAGCAGGGAAGATAGGTGCGATTCTTGTTCCTATGGATGTAAAATTCAGGATTGCAGACTTAAAGAGGTTTTTTTCCCATGCCCGGCCAAAGCTCATAGTCGCCCTTCCCAGGGAAGGAGACCATGATATAGTTGAGAGTCTCAATACCCTTGGTACTGAGATTGATGGGGTCAAAAAGGTTCTGGTAGGCTCTTCAGCATTTGGATATTCCTTTGAGGATCTACTAGAAACCTCATTTGATCTTGATGAAGAACTCAAAGCAGCCAAGCTTAATCAAAACAAAGATGACGGGGCTTTGGTAATCTTTTCAGGCGGAACAACAGGGGTACCCAAAGCAGCTCTTCTCTCACATGAGAATATGGCATTAATGTCATATATTGAATTTGAGTCTTTTAAAGGGTGGCTTGGCCCCACTATAGGGGAAAGAAGAATCAAAACATTAGCAAACCTTCCCCCAAGCCATGTGGGAGGGACAATAGAATTTATCGGCACAGGGATTGTCGGTGGGTTAGAGATGATAGTCATGGATGACTGGAGCCCTACAAAGACGTTAGAGGCAATTCAGCGGGAGAAAATATTATTCATGGGCGGAGTGCCAACCATGTTTGCAATCATTCTAACCCTACCGGATCTTGACAAGTATGACCTCTCCTCAGTCAAGTTTGTAGTATTTTCCGGGGAAAAGGTGTCGGCAGAGCTTATCGGAGAAATAAGAGAGAAGATTGCTCCTATTGTAATTAATGGTTATGGAAGTACCGAGGCAGGACCTGAAGTAACCTTTACAGAACCTGATGATGATCCAGCCAAGATCGCCCAAGGTTATGCAGGCAAGCCCCTTCCAACAGTAAAGATAAAGATAGTTGATGATGATGACAACGAGCTGCCCCAAGGAGAAGTCGGCGAAGTGATTATCAGCGGACCACTTGCGATCAAATCCTACTTTAATCAGCCTGAAGAGGACAAGGTAGGCTTTACCTCTGATGGTTGGGTCAGAACCGGGGATTTAGGATATCTTACAGAAGATGGAGGACTCTATATCCAGGGAAGGAAGAAGCAGATTATTCGGGTGGGCAGTTATACTGTTTTACCTACAGAAGTTGAGGAGGTTGCACTAAAGAGTCCGGATGTTGCTATGGCAGCTGCCATCGGGGTCCCAGACAAGATATATGGAGAGGTAATCTGGCTTTTTGTTACTCCAGAACCTGGAAGAAAAGTCGACGAGAATAAGGTCATCGAACTGTCCAAGAAAGAGCTTGCAAAATTTAAGGTCCCTAAAAAGGTGATCATAAGGGAGACTATTCCAATAACCAGGATAGGAAAGGCAGACAGGAAGGCACTTAAGAAAGAGATTTTAGAATCTCTGGGAAAATAGAAGGGGCTGTACTCTTTAAAGGATCGGCCCGTGGAGGTAAAATGATGCAGTTAAAAACCATACTCTATGACAAGAAGGATAGTATCGCAATAATCAGTTTCAACAGGCCTAAGGTGCTCAATGCGCAGAACAGGCAACTTGTCAGCGACTTTCTCGCAGCACTTAAACAAGCAGAGGCGGATTTAGAAGTCAGAGCAGTCATTGTCAAGGGAGAAGGCAGGGCTTTTTGCTCAGGGGATGACCTCTCTGAGGAGCATCAAATCACTACTATAGAGGAAGGACTAATGCTTATTGAAACCCTGCAGGATACCACCAGGACTATACTGAAAATGCCCAAGCCTGTAATTGCAGCAGTTCATGGG
>CAZVAH010000123.1:0-5906 GCA_964625035.1 uncultured Bacteriovoracaceae bacterium
TCAGGGAAGGTGGAAGGACTGTCGGCGCAGGCGTGGTAGTAAAGATTATAGAGTAGGTATGTGTAGATGAGGGATATTGTAACTTTAGCATGTACTCAGTGTAAGAGGCGTAATTATACAACAACGAGAAATAAGAAGAAGACTCAAGAGAAGCTTGAACTGAAGAAGTATTGTCCCTCTTGCAGGATACATACCTTACATAAGGAAATAAGATAAGTAATTGATACAGGCCAGTAGCTCTAATTGGTAGAGCGCCGGACTCCAAATCCGGATGCTGGGGGTTCGAGTCCCTCCTGGCCTGCCAATTTGGATAGGGGTATGGAAAGGTTAAAGAGATTCTTTTTGGAAGTAAGGGCCGAGATGAGAAAGGTCACGTGGTCTGGACGTAAAGAGATAAGGGCTGGAACCATTGCCGTCTTAGTCCTATCCGGCATTGTGGCATTTTTTTTGTGGTTTGTAGACTTTGGGCTGTCTCAATTAGTACGGGTTGTATTGGGTTGATGGAATATGGCACATAAATGGTACGTAGTACATACATACTCGAATTTCGAGAATAAGGCCAAGAGATCTTTGGAAGAGAGAATCAAGGCCTATGTGTGTGAAGACGAATTCTCCGGGATTCTAGTGCCTTCAGAGCAATTTGTAAATTTGGTACAAGGGAAAAAGAGGACCACTTCCAGGAGATGTTTTCCCGGGTATATCCTAGTTAAGATGGAGTTGACAGATAAGACATGGCATGTGGTAATGGGGACTCCTAAGGTTACAGGGTTTGTAGGTGGTAAGAATAACCCCTCAACTATATCTGATGAGGAAGTGGAGAGACTAAAGACTCAAATAGAAGGTAAGATTGCAGCCCGTGAGCTTGAGTGTGAATTTGCATGTGGAGATCAGGTGGATGTAATAGAAGGGCCGTTTCAAAACTTTAATGGTGTCGTGGATGATGTCAGGCCTGATAAAGGAACGGTAAAGATTTTGGTGAGTATATTTGGAAGATCTACACCTGTAGAGTTAAGTTTTGATCAGGTAACTAAAAAATAGTGTAAGAGGAAAAGGAATGGCAAAGGAAATATTGGCAAAGATAAAAATTCATATACCAGCAGGAGAAGCAAAACCTTCTCCTCCTGTTGGCCCGGCTTTAGGTCAGCATGGAGTGAATATAATGGAATTTTGCAAGGCATTTAATACAACTACAGAGAAACAAAAGGGGTATCTGATACCTACAGTTGTGACAGTATATAAAGACAGATCCTTTTCATTTATAACAAAGGCCCCGCCAGCATCTACTTTGTTATTAAAGATGGCAGGGCTTGAGAAGGGATCTTCTAATCCCAAGGCTGAAAAGGTAGGTAAGATTACATCTTCACAACTGAAGGAAATTGCAGCATCAAAACTCAACGATTTAAATACAAATGATATAGATGCTGCAATGAAGATAATTGCTGGGACTGCTAGAAATATGGGGATAGAGGTTATTGATTAGAGAGGTTTTAGGTTATGGCAAGAAGAGGTAAGAAATATTTAGAAGCAAGAACCAAGATAGATTCAAACAAACGCTATGCATTTGATGAGGCCATTTCGTTGGCCTTAGGGTCTTCTTATGCGGAATTTGATGAGAGTGTGGATGTGGCAGTAAGATTGGCGGTCGATCCAAGACATGCGGATCAGATGGTAAGAGGAGCAATCGTACTCCCCCATGGGACAGGGAGGTCTGTGAAAATACTAGTTTTTGCTAAGGGAGAAAAAGAGAAGGAAGCAACGGATGCTGGTGCAGATTATGTAGGTGGTGAAGATCTAGCAGAGAAGATAAAAGCAGGGTGGCAAGACTTTGATAAGGTTATTGCTACCCCTGATATGATGTCTATGGTAGGCAAACTGGGCCGTATTCTAGGCCCTAGAGGAATGATGCCAAACCCAAAGTTGGGTACAGTGACATTTGATATAGCTAAGGCGGTAAAGGAAATGAAGGAAGGGCGAGTGGAATTTAGGGTTGACAAGACTGGAATAATACATTGTAGTGTTGGCAGGATATCCTTTGGTAAAGATAAGCTACTCGATAATGTGAAAGCCCTACTAGATATAATTATAAGGTTAAGACCAGCGTCCAGTAAGGGTATGTACCTTAAAGGACTGGCATTATCTAGTACTCTGGGGCCTAGTATAAAGGTCGATCCGTTTGAAGCGGTGTCTCTTTTGAGATAGGAAATTTTTGGTTAAAGACAGCAGGTGTTTTTTTAAGCATAAATCCTGCCGAGACCTAGGAAGTTCCTAGATTATCTTTTGGCAGAATATAATAAAGAAAAGGAAGGGGGAAGTGCTGATTGAATAGAGATGAAAAAGAGGCATTTGTAAAACAGCTGCATGAGGATCTTGTGGCAAGTGATGGTGTTTTTGTTACAGATCATATAGGATTGAATGTGGAAGAGGTAACTCAGCTTAGGTCAAATGTCAAACAAGTTGGCGGTCGATATAGGGTGGTTAAGAATACCCTTTTGCGTCGGGCTGTACAAGACACAGATGCATCTGCGATGGAAAGCCTTTTCGTAGGGCCCACAGCAATTGCTGCTGTGAAAGGTGATCCTGTAGCTGTTGCTAAGGCCTTGGTAGACTTTGCCAGGTCAAATGAGAAGCTGAGTATACGAGGTGGAACTATTAAAACACAAGTGTTAGATGAGAAAGGTGTCTATGAGCTGGCAAAGATATCAGGAAAGGATATCTTGCTTGCACGTATGGTAGGGTCTTTTAATGCACCTATAAGTAATCTTGTGGGCCTACTTACTGCGATACCTCGGCAATTGGTCTATGTGTTCAGGGCTATAGAAAACAAAAAGAAACAAGAAGAATAAAGGAGGCATATATAGATATGGCAAAGGTAAAACGCGAGGACGTAATAAGCTTTATTGAGAACATGACGGTACTTGAGCTTGCAGAGTTTGTAAAAGAATTAGAAGAAAAATTTGGTGTAAGCGCTGCTCCTGCTGTAGCAGTGGCTGGGGGTGCGGCAGGATCTGCTCCTGCTGAGTCTGTAGAGGAAAAGACGGAGTTTGATGTAGTGTTGAAGGACGTGGGTTCGCAGAAGATTCAAGTCATTAAGGCAGTAAGGGCATTAACAGATTTAGGTCTAAAGGAAGCAAAAGAGGCTGTAGAAAGTGCGCCAAAGGCAATAAAGGAAAAGGTTTCAAAAGAAGAGGCCGAGGAAGCAAAGAAGAAGTTAGAAGAGGCTGGCGCCACTGCGGAGATAAAGTAATTGTAGCTACATTAAACAGCATATTGGGATTGGCTTAAACCGACCCCTTTCTGCATTAAAATAAAAGAGGATAGGTATAGGTATATGATAAACGATATCCTTTTAGATTCAAAGGTAGGACGGAAAGATTTTGCAATAAAGACCAAATTGGTTGATATACCCGATTTGGTAGAGTTGCCCAAGGCGTCGTATAGCGATTTTTTGCAAAAGGATATACCACCAGATAAAAGGAAGGATTTCGGACTTCAGGCGGTATTTAAGTCTGTCTTTCCCATTAAGGATTTTAATGAGGATGCATCTCTTGAGTTTGTTGAGTACAGTATAGGGCAGCCCAAGTATGATGTCGAGGAATGTGTTCAGAAAAGTATTACTTATGGCGCTCCAATAACACTTAAGGTCCGCCTGTTGGTTTGGGATAGAGATGAAGAGACAGGCACTGCAAGCATTCGGGATATTAAAGAGCAAGAGGTATATTTAGGGGATATTCCTTTAATAACCTCTACTGGCACATTTATTATAAATGGTACAGAAAGGGTTATAGTAAACCAACTGCATCGTTCCCCCGGGATATTTTTTGATAAGACAAGCGTAAAGCCAGCTACTGGCAGTAAGGTTATCTACTCTGCCAGGGTTATCCCTATGAGAGGCTCCTGGATTGATCTTGAATTTGATACCAAAGGTGTCCTTCATCTTCGTATAGATAGAAGACGGAAGATGCCAGCTACTATACTTTTGAAGGCAATGGGCTATGGTAATCAAGAGATTCTGTCTAGTTATTATATAAAAGAGGAATATACCTTTGATGGGGATAAGATTTATAAGTTTATAAACATAGAGGATTTTAAAGGTTTAAAGATAGACACAGATATAAAGATAAAGGGTTCAAGTGATGTGTTAGTTAAAGCAGGGAGAAAGATTACCTCTGCTGCTACAAAAAAATTGGCTGGCAGAAAAATAAAGCCTGTAGAACTAGAAGAGGCAGATCTAATAGGAAAGAGATTAGCTGAAGATGTAGTTTACATATCTACCGGCGAGATTATTGCAGAGGCCAATGAAGAGCTCACTGGAGACCTCATCTCACAGATCCGTAAGGCTGGCATATCAAAGATTTCTACGCTCTTTATAGATGGGATTAATTATGGTTCATCGCTATCTGCCACCTTATCCTTAGACAAGATAGACACACAGCAAGAGGCCATAATAGAGATATATAGAAGACTCAGGCCATCAAACCCCCCAACCGTTGAGATTGCAAGCACACATTTTAAGAATCTCTTTTTTAGTCCAGGATATTATGATTTATCAAGGGTGGGAAGATTAAAGTTAAACCGGAAATTAGGAATCAGCGATCAAGATGCGCCTCTTGATCTGAGAGTCTTGAGAAAAGAAGATATCCTTCTTACGATAAAATACCTTTTGGATCTCAATGATGGGCTTCCAGGCAAAGAGGTGGATGATATAGATCATATGTCTAACAGAAGGGTCAGGTCCGTAGGGGAATTACTGGAGAATCAGTACAGAATAGGGTTGGTACGAATGGAAAGAGCGATCAAAGAAAGGATGAGTATTGCTGACGTAGAGACCATGATGCCCCATAATTTAATAAACCCTAAGCCTACAACAGCTGTTGTAAGAGAATTTTTTGGCTCTGGACAGTTGAGCCAGTTTATGGATCAGACTAATCCCCTATCTGCAATAACACATAAGCGTAGGCTCTCTGCTTTAGGGCCAGGTGGATTGACTAGGGAAAGGGCAGTTTTTGAGGTGAGAGATGTTCATCCTTCTCACTATGGGCGAATATGTCCTATAGAGACCCCTGAAGGCCCTAATATTGGGCTTATTGTGTCTTTGAGTACCTATGCAAGGGTAAATGAGTTTGGTTTCATAGAGACCCCTTATTATGTGGTTAAAAATGGGAAGTTGACAGACGAAATAAAATATTTGAGCGCTATGGATGAAGAGGATGAGGTTATAGTTCAGGCTACTGAGCCCACTGACAAAGATGGCAGGATCATAGCTGATATAGTACGGGTACGTATCAAGGATGGTGAATATGGTCTTATGCCAAGAGGGAAGGTTACCTTAACGGATGTGGCAACCAATCAGTTGTTTAGTGTTTCTGCAAACCTTATTCCATTTTTAGAGCATGATGATGCAAACAGGGCACTTATGGGATCCAATATGCAGCGACAGGCAGTACCCTTATTATTTGCAAAACCACCGCTTATAGGTACAGGGATAGAACAGGTGATTGCCAGAGATTCCGGGGTTTGTGTGGTTGCCTCTCGCGATGGTACAGTTTGGGATGTGGATAGCCAAAGGATAGTGGTAGCAGCAGATAGGATAGAAGATAAAGAGGTTTCTTCAGGTGTTGATATATATAAACTTACTAAGTTTAAGCGGGCTAACCAAAACACCTCATTCAATCAAAACCCCATAGTAAAGAAGGGGCAAAGGGTACTTAAAGGTCAAATTATAGCTGATGGTCCTGCCACAAAGGATGGAGAACTTGCACTCGGTAGAAATCTGATAGTGGCATTTATGCCATGGGGGGGATACAATTATGAAGATGCTATCCTTATAAACGAGAGGATCGTTAAAGAAGATTACTATACATCTGTACATATAGAAGAATTTGAGCTTATAGCCCGCGATGTGAAAC
>CAZVAH010000124.1:0-5904 GCA_964625035.1 uncultured Bacteriovoracaceae bacterium
GTGTAATAATTAACAATTAATATATGGAATGTATCAATCAAATTGTTGTTTAAAGTCTACAAATAAATTTATAGAGGGGGAAGTTCTATGGTGAAAGACTATAATCTTAAAAGGGTGATGTTCAAGGTCTGGGTTGTTGCAATTGTTGGGTTTGTACTCTCGATGATACTAACATCTGCTTCATATGCAGATGGAATATCCGGTGAGGAATTGTACAAGCAACTATCAAGGATCGCAAAAGGCAAAGGAGATATCTCTTTATTTAAAAAATTGAATACAGAATCCAGAAAAATCAACTGGGATAAGGCTACGGAGATGGAGTTTGCAGGTAACATTCGTCTTCTAAAGGCTGAAAAGGATGAAGGCACAGACGGCAAACTGAACATATATCTTTTGAGGAAACTTTCCGGTGAGATATTTATTCTCGCACTGCCTGAAAAAACTGTCATGTTAGAGGAAGGTGCAGATTCCTATTATTCAGGGCTGGAAAAAATGCTCGGGAACAAGATGGTTTTTAAGATCAGGGTAAAGGATGTCGCAATCAATGGAGAGGTGTATAAGTTCGCTCAATTTATTGACAAGCCGTACCAGGTCTTCCTTGATAAGATATTTAAAATATCCATTATTTTAATGCTGTTCTTTGTTATGGTAGGGATGGGTTTGACATTGACTCTCAAGGATTTTGCCCTGGTGTTCACGAAACCCCGCGGAATTATCTTAGGAGAGATATTACAGTTTGGATTTATGCCATTGATGGCGCTGGGTATCGGGCATTTGTTAGGATTTTACGAGCATTACCCCTTTATCTTTGTGGGGATGATCCTGATCACAGCGATTCCCGGTGGTGTCACATCAAATCTAATGACCCACTATGCCAAAGGAGATCTGGCTCTTTCTATATCTTTAACCTCTTTCTCCTCAGTTTTCTCGTTGATCTTCACTCCATTACTGTTGGCTCTCTATTGTGCCAATGTTCCGGAAGTTACAATCCCGGTCAAGATTATCGTGCAAACAATTCTTATTCTGGTACTTATACCTCTTATTATTGGAATGTCGGTGCGGAGTAAGTGGGAAAAATTTGCCAAAAAAGCAACCCCTTTCTTATCGGCATTGGGGGTGATTGCCCTACTCTTCATTATTATTGCCGGTATATTAGGCAACCTGGATAAGTTTGCTGATATAGAGAGATACGGGGTCGTGTTTTACTCAATGGTTTTTTCTCTGACAATGCTGGGAATGATTTTTGGCGCCATTTTCCCGAAATTAATCGGTGTTAACAATTACCAGACTCGAGCAATCTCAATGGAGACCGGTATACGCAATGCCGCTCTTGCTATGACGATTGCCATCCTTATACAGGATTATATGGGTGATTTCTACAGCTCGATGTTCGCTACGTCTGGTATCTTCGGGCTCACGATGTATATTGCAGGTGTAATCTCAATCGTTCTGTACAAAAGGCTTTTACCAGTTGAAGCCATAGAAGTCTCATCTTAATTATCCATTATTCATATTCATGAAAGGAAGGCACTGATAATGAAATTGGCACAAGCTCACCGTCAAAAAAACAAATTGATATTTATCGTAACTAGCCATGAGTAATAAAGTGCGATCGATAAAGAGCAAAAGAACAGATTCTTTGTTAGGATAAGTGGGGGCATGATTCATGTTTGATATATTGATAAAAGGGGGAACAATTGTAGATGGAACGGGAAACAAGGCCTTCAAAGGCGATATTGCTATCAAAGGAAAGATTATCTCTGAAGTCGCCCCGACAATTAACTCAAAGGCCAGCAAGACCATTCATGCAAAAAACAAAATTATATCCCCTGGATTTATTGATATACATTCTCATGCCGACTTGAGTATTCACTACAATAACCACGATGAACTCCTCAAGCCTCTTGTAATGCAGGGAATAACCACCTTTGTGGGTGGAAATTGCGGTTTTTCTACGGCATTTGTCCCGGAGGAAAATAGAGATCTTTGCATGTCATATCTGGAAGGGCTGAGTTGCCAGTCCGTAAAGGACCAAGTTGACTGGCATACCCCTGCAGAATTTATGGAAAAGATCGAGAAGGGAGGAATCCTTCTTAATATGGCCTTACTCGCAGGCCATGGCTCTTTGAGGGTAGGTGCAGCTGGAGCCGCGAACAGGCTCCTTTCTTCTGATGAACAGAAAAATCTGGAAAGATACCTCGAAGAGTCAATGGAGATGGGTTGTCTTGGCCTGTCAACAGGACTCCAGTATTTTCCGGGCTCTCAAAGCGACACCAAAGAATTAATCAAGCTAGGTAAGGTCCTCAAAAAATATGGCGGCATCTTCACTTCTCATCTGAGGAGCTATTCCCATACACTGGATCGGGCTATTGATGAAGTCTGTGAAGTGGGGAGACAAAACGACATCAGGATAGAGATATCTCATCTATATTTCCAACCCTATGCAAAAGGATTCTCGGCCATTGTTAAAGGGGCGGTCCAATTGGGATCCTTTATTTACAACAATCTTCATATTCCCATTCCAATAGAAAAGGCACTGATCCCAATGCTCAAACTCATAGAAAAGGCCCGAGACGAAGGTGTAGATGTACATTTTGATATGGTACCAACATCCCAGGGGTTTACTGAATTGACAGCCTTTCTCCCTCCATATGCCTCAGAAGGGGGCAAAATAAAGATGCTTGAAAGGCTCAAGGACAACAGCTTAAGGAAAAAGATGCTGTATGACATAGAAAATACCGAGCCAGAGTGGCCACACAGGCAAGGGGCAACATGGTCTTTCAACTATATCAAGATCACAGGCTGGAATGGCCTGCGGGTCATGACAGTTACCAAGGAAAAGAACAAATGGATGGAAGGGAAAACCTTTCCTGAGATAGGTAGTGTGCTAAGAAAACAGCCCCTTGATGTAATCTGTGATCTCCTAATTGATGAGAACGGGTATGTCATGGTATTCCACACGCCAACCAGACCAGATGATCCTTTTACAGCGCGATCCATGTGGGAAGGGTTCAAACACCCCCTCTCCATGCCTGTCACAGATACCATACTAATGGGTATTGGCAGACCATCTCATGTTTTCTATGATTGTTACCCAAGGTTCATTAGTACCTTTGTCAAAGAAAGGCACCTATTGTCCCTGGAAGAGGCAATAAGAAAAGCCACATCTTTCCCTGGCATGGTAATGGGAATCAAAAAAAGAGGGTCAATTGGAAAAGGGAACTTTGCCGATCTTGTAATTTTTGACCTGGATGATCTGGGGACACAGGCAAATTTCTATAACCCAACCGTATTTCCTTCAGGCATTGAATGGGTCTTTATTAATGGAAAAGGAGTGGTATCCGAAGGCAAATTCCAAAAAGATATACTTAACGGAGATGTACTAAAGAGAGGGGCATGATACGCCCAATAAACATCTCCTTACTGAATATACATAGTCCTGATTTTCGTTGATGAAGTTGGGCACCAAAAGGTGTCAGCGATTGATAAACATTAGCTAAGGAGGTTTTATTTAATGGAAGAGGCAAAATCTAAGGTATACGGATACAGATGGGTTGTGCTTATAGTTTTTATGTTTCTCAATGCTGTCTTACAGATGCAGTGGCTCATCTTTGCTCCTATTGCAAAAGCCGCGCAGTCATTCTATGGCACCTCCACAGTGGGAATAGACATGTTTGCCATGATCTATATGGGCATGCTTGTTATTATGTTTTTACCTGGCGTGTATATAGTTAATACTTATGGTGTACGTATTGGAGTAGGGATCGGTGCTGTGCTCGTTGGAGTCTTTGGACTTCTCAAAGGGGTCTACGGGGCAAACTACACTATGGCCTGTATTTCACAGTTTGGGCTTGCTGCAGCCCAGCCATTTATCATTTGCGCTATCACCGCGGTGGCAGCCCGCTGGTTTCCGATAAATGAGAGGGCAACCGCATGTGGGCTTGCGTCTCTGTCTGTATATCTTGGTATTCTTTTTGTCATGGTAGTAACACCTCTCTTTCTTACTGAGAACCTTGTAAATGGTATTACCGTGTATAATGTAGATCATATACTCATGATCTATGGAATTATCTCTGTTGCAAGTGCAATTGTCCTATTAGTTTTTATGAGAGAAAAACCCCCAACCCCACCGGGCGTTTATGGACAGGATGAGAATATTGCCAGTTTTTTGAAAGGGTTAAAGCACATGTTTAAGCAGAGGGATATGATAGTCCTTCTACTCTTGTTTCTTATCCTTTTAGGGGTGTTTAATGCCTTGAGCACTTGTATTGATCAGCTCTGCAAGTTACGGGGGTTAACATTTGATCAGACAGGGCTGGTGGGAGGAGTCATGTTGCTTGGTGGCATCATAGGAGCGGTCATCTTACCGCTATTCTCAGATAAATATCGCAAGAGAAAGGCACTTATAGTGCTCGCCGCAATCTTGGTAATCCCAGGCGTTGCAGGGTTAACCTTTGTCAGCGGCTATGGGGGCTTGTTAATATCCTCCTGTATATTTGGATTCTTCTGTTTAGGTGCTGGACCCATAGCGTTCCAGTATGGTGCAGAGATAACCTATCCAGTACCAGAGGCTTCATCCAATGGCTTGCTTTTGCTTATCGGGCAGGTTTCAGGAATATTATTTGTTTTTTATATAAACTGGTTTGGGATATTTAACTCCATGATTTTGTTTGTTGTACTTATGCCAGTGGTTGTCCTTCTCGCTAGTATATTGAAGGAGTCTTCAATGATACAATCCGGGGTGGAGGCTACGGATATTATACAGGAAGGACTAACTGGAATAAAATAGAGGAAATATAGTGTTTGAAAACCTTTGGCCTTGAAACATTAAAGGCAGGAAGGAATTGGACAGGAGGGTACAAACATGAAAGATTTTAATGACAAAAACGTTTACATAGTTGGCGGATCCAGCGGTATTGGACTTTCTACGGCGAACATACTTGCCACAAAAGGCGCACACGTAATCATCTTTTCGCGGACAGAGGACAAGCTTAAACGAGCTTCAAAGGAAATCGCCAGCCACGGGATATCTAAGGGGCAACGATTCTCCTGGATGCGTCTGGATGTCTCGATTCATGAAGAGGTGGTCTCGGTTATGTCTAAGGCTGTAAAAGAATTTGGTGTACCGGATGTGCTTATCAACTGTGCGGGAAGAGCATATCCCCACCATTTTGAAGATGTTACTTATGAGCAGTTTGATGAGACCATGAAGATCAACCTCTATGGTATATGGAATACTGTTTCCACTCTTGTTCCCCACATGAAGAAACAAGGGGGCTACATAGTGAACGTATCCTCTATGGCGGGCTTCGTTGGTGTGTTTGGCTATACTGATTACAGCGCTTCCAAATTTGCAGTGCTTGGCTTTTCCGAAGCACTCAGGAGTGAGCTCAAGAGGTATGGTATCACAGTGTCTGCCCTCTGTCCTCCTGATACAGATACCCCGGGGTTTAAGGTCGAAAACACGACAAAGCCTGAAGAGACAAAGGCGATCTCGGCCAACGCGAAGCTGATGCAGTCAGATGATGTGGCTAGAGAGTTTATTAAGGGAATGCAGAAGGAGAAGCTCCTCATCATTCCTGGTTTCGATGGAAAATTAACGTTCATAGCTAAGCGACTTTTTCCCGCATTGGTTGAAAGCATCATGGACAGGACTATAAGAAAGGTCCAAGGGAAAAAATAATGAAGGTAAACAAATTGAAAGACAAGGTTGCCATTGTCACTGGAGCAGCAGGAGGTATAGGAAGTGAGATTGCAAGCCTTTTCGATAAGGATGGCGCTCTGCTTGTACTTGCGGATATTAATAGTGATGGTTTGGCAAGGCTTGCCTCGAAGCTTTCCAGGAAGCCACTATTGGTACAATGCGATATTACAGACAAGGAACGTGTAAAGAACCTCATGGAG
>CAZVAH010000125.1:0-5895 GCA_964625035.1 uncultured Bacteriovoracaceae bacterium
AGTATGCACTCAGAATGCGGAAACTGGCCAAAACTATTTCGGCTTACTTTTGTCAATCATTCTGACTCCTGGATATTTAAAAAATTTCAAACATCTTTGGCTAGATTTTTTGCATTTAACATTTAGCTTTGGATCTTGAGCTTCCCATCGGCAAGTTTTTCTTGTCATAAGAAATTTTTACCAAAGGTAGAGCCATATATGTGAGCCAAAAGTGGGTTAATAGCCCGCATAAGTACTCATGGCACCCAAGTTGCTCTTGAAAGGATTAACAAATCTTTGCGGAGAAGATATGAACGTACCTATACTACAGTTAATAGCTGGTGCTTCAGGGGCTGTAAACCTTTTACAAAAAATCTTTGGCAGTTCCACTCCTGATGGCGGCTTTGATTCCATGCTGGAGAATATCCTTGCAAAGGCAGAAAATGCAGGCAAACCTGGTGGGCTTTTAAAGAGTTTTTTATCCAGGGAAGGATCTGTAGATGATAATATGCCAGAGGTAATTCTTGCATCATCTGCTTCACCGCATCTTTTCCATATAATATCTGCCTTAAAGGGTATGGGGGTGGATAGCAAAGGTATAAAGGCCATCCTTGCAGGTGACATAAAAGGGATCTCTGATAATGCATTGAAATCTATTATAGGTGCCCTGGGGTTTAGTGAGAAAAATATAGCCGCTATTATGGGCAGCTCAGATTTAAAATATAAGATCAAGGCCCAGATATCTGGTCAGTTAAAGGGTGTTCTTAAGACTCAATGTGAGGCGAACGGGACAGATGTGGATGAATTAATCAAAGAGTTAGGTCTATTAAGTGATGAAGGTATGGATAAAATTGTCTCTGTTTTTAAAGAGCGGGGTATTCTTGGGTCGTCTTGGCAGGGTAACACAGTAACTGGTACAAAGGATGCACTTAGAGACATGATTGCTAAAATCCTGGTAAAGTCAGGCAATAATGTTATGTTAGATGCCCATCAGGGCGTCTATCAGGCACAGGCCTATTCAAAGGTCACACGCATAATAGATACACTTAAGCACACCCTGGATATAAAACAAGATGTGATTAAAGAGATCTTTTTGGGTACAGACCCTGAACTCAGGGCAGAGGCAGTAGAAGCAGTGACAAAAAAGATTGCGGCATACTTAAAGGCCAACCAGGGAGGGACGATACCCCATGAAGTAAGAGAAGCATTGGCCTTTATTAGTAGTATGACCAGCGAATCTGAATGGGCTGGCATACAAAATGTCATCAAAGGATTAAGTCCAGGAATCAGCCTTGTACAGACACATCCAAATATAGACGCAAATATATTTATGGCATTGGCAGAGAGGCTATCAAATGATCCTGGTTTAACATTTGATAAAACCTTAAGGCACATTATGAGTCAATTACGGGCCAGTCTCCCAAAATATGTGAGGAATGGTCAGGGTAAAGTAACTTTAAGGTTATATCCACCCATGCTGGGGAGGGTGGATGTAAACATAAACATGCAGGATAATAGCTTGCATGCTGCATTCAGGACAGATCAGTCAGTCACACGGGATATTCTCCAGCAGAATCTACCTATGTTAAGGGAAACGCTTGCCCAGCAGGGGATAAAGGTGAATCATTTTACAGTTACGCTAGGGCTTGACTCGGGGGATACAAATTCGGGCAGAGGATTTGCGTCCTCATATAACCATGGGTCTGGTCATGGTTTTAACTACCAAAGACAAAAGACATTCCCATATCATACATCGTATGTATTTGAGGAATATCGTGGCTATATTCATGCCGATGGGCTGGATGTCTTTGTATAAAAAGAATAGGAGGCTATTATGTCTATAGTGGGATTAGATTCTGTACTGGCGAATCAGGGGCAAAGCCTTAATTTGTCTTCTGCAACAGGTGCCCAGTCTTTAGGAAAAGATACGTTTCTGAAGTTGTTGGTCACACAGCTGCAGTATCAGGATCCCCTAAGTCCCATGGATAATATGGAATTTACATCTCAACTTGCCCAGTTTTCTTCGTTAGAGCAACTTACAGATATGGGCTCGTATATGGAAAAGCTAAATAAGTTGCAAGGCTCTATAAACAACATACAGGCACTTTCCTTTATTGGCAAACAAGTAAGTGCAACAGGTAATATTGTAGAGTATTCAGGCCAGCCTATAAATTTAGACTTTGAGCTGGAGGGTAGCGCTGCAGAGGTGGTCGTGAAGGTATACACTGTTGAGGGGACACTGGTTAGGGCTATTAATATGGCAGATGCCCCGCAAGGAGATATTCAGTGTCTCTGGGACGGTAAGGATGATTCCGGAAGCCTGGTGTCTGCGGGCAGGTATGTCTTCAGCGTTGCAGCAACAGGTTATGATGAATCTTACGTAGAAAGCAAGACGTATGCTACAGGCACGGTCACAGGGGTGAGGTATGATGGTGGAATAACCTACTTAATAATAGGAGACAAAGAGGTCACCATATCTGACGTAGAAAAAATTTTAGGGTAATAAGGAGGAAAAAATGAGTATATCAAGTGCGTTATTTTCGGGCATAAGTGGTCTTTCCACAAACGGGAACGCCATGAGCGTGATAGGTGATAACATTGCAAATGTGAATACTGTAGCGTTTAAGTCCAGCAGGACAACATTCCAGGATGTCCTTTCTCAGAGCGTAGCTACGGCATCAGGCACATCACAGATAGGAAGGGGTACGGCCTTGAGTGATATATCTACCATGTTTCAGCAGGGATCTTTTGAGTCCACGGCTAATGCCACTGATCTTGCCATTGGGGGGGACGGCTTTTTTATAGTAAGCCCGGCTGGTTCTGATACTGAATATTTTACCAGGGCAGGTCAGTTCAGGTTTGATAAGGATGGAAATTTTGTTAATCCCGCAGGTTATGTGGTAAAGGGGTGGCAACTGGATGATACTGGTAGTGACGTGGGCACAATTCAGGACATAGTTTTGAGTACATTTACATCCCCACCTGAGGCCACAGCAGAGATAACAACAATTACAAATTTAGACACAACAGATACGTCCCATGCTGATAGTTTGTTTAATACATGGGATGCTACCGCTACAGAAACCATAGCTGATAGCTCTTATGGATACCAGACTGCTGTAAAGATATATGACTCTCTTGGAAACTCGCATGATATCACCATACTTTATGACAAGTTAAATGCTGCGAGCGAATATAACGATGGCTCGGTAGACCTTGATAATAGCTGGGAATATATAGTTACGAGTAATCCATCTGAGGATTTAAGAGCTGATTTTAGTGGCTTGGCAGAGCAGGGTATCCTCATGCGGGGAACCCTTACCTATTTGTCATCCACAGGTGACCTGACAGACTTTTCTGCATTTACATATGACGAGACAAGCGGTGATCCTACAGATGATGCAAACTGGGTAAATGCTGGCTTTTCTACGGATGGGTATCCCCAGTGCAGGGCAAACTTTGTTCCAGGGGTCAATCAGGATATCTCGGTGAAGTTTGGACTTAGGAGTACGGATGTCACATGGGTTGGCTCTACAGACGTTGCGGATATAACGGATGGTGCAGGAAGCGATGTACTTCCTTCCTTTGTTGGAAAGGAGCCGCAGGCAATGATTTCTACCCAGTATGCCTCTTCTTCTACTACCATTTATCAATCGCAGGATGGTTATGGCACAGGGTTTTTAGAAAATGTAACTGTGCATACTGATGGGATTATGGTAGGTCATTATTCCAATGGGCAGATATTGAACCTCTATCGTGTAGGCCTGGCCAGGTTTAACGATTCGCAGGCCCTTAGTAAGGAAGGTGGTAATCTCTATATATGTACCAGGGCATCAGGGGATCCTATAACAGGGCATCCTGGTGAAAACGGGCTTGGCAGGATCGCTCCAAACTCCTTAGAGCAGTCTAATGTAGATATTGCAGCAGAGTTTGTAAAGATGATTACCACACAACGCGGATTCCAGGCAAATTCCAGGGTTATTACCACCACAGATGCCATGCTTCAGGAACTCATTAACCTCAAACGATAATTACTGGCTTATAGGCATTAAACCAGATGCTCTGGTTTAATGCCTATAAGCGTCAATTTTATGACCATATAGAATACACATGCCCAGCCTTTTCCCCTGGTTTACTGGGCAAACATCGGGGATCCTCTGGTAAAAACAAATATTTTCTTCCTGTGGCACACACCTTGCTACCCCCTATATAAAAATACTACTTTTGAGGGGTATGTATGGATTTAGCGACACTTATAGGTGTATTATTCGCCTTTGGCATGGTCCTTATGTGGATAACATCAGGAGGCCCACTTTCATTATTTATAAATACACCAAGTATTATGATTGTTTTAGGTGGGACCATTGGCATAATCTTTATAAATTATCCATTGAAGGAAGTATTGAGTGTTACAAAGGTTATAAAAAATGTGTTTTTGGCTCAGTTGCAGGATGTTCAGGGGTTGATCCCTAGATTTGTTGATTTTGCCACCAGGGCAAGACGCGAGGGTATACTTGCACTGGAGTCTGCTGCAACAGAGCTCAAGGATCCGTTCTTTAAGCAGGGTTTGGAATTAGTTATAGATGGTCTGGAGCCAGCCTCAATAAGGGATATACTGGAAACAGAGGTTGAACATATAGATCAGCGTCATAAGAAAGGGGCCGCTATCCTCAATTCCATGGGTACATTTGCACCTGCCATGGGCATGATAGGTACACTGATTGGTTTGGTGCAGATGCTACAATCCATGTCGGATCCGTCTTCCATAGGGCCTGCTATGGCTATAGCACTTATTACTACATTTTATGGTTCACTACTAGCCAACATGATTGCCCTCCCAATGGCAGGGAAATTGACTACCCGCTCGGAAGAGGAGGCCCTGGTAAAAGGCATGGTAATAGAAGGGATTATGGCTATATCCGCAGGGGATAACCCAAGAATAGTAGAGAGGAAGCTTCACGCATATCTTGCTCCATACCTAAGACAAGCCGGAGAGGTGACAAAGGGCGGGGAGTAGACATGGCAGGGAAGAAAAATGTTTATGTAGAGCCGAAGAGAGACATTGGAACACTGATGTTTACATCACTGATGTTGATACTGCTTACCTTTTTTATAATACTGTGTTCTATGGCAGTTGTTGATAATAGAAAAAAGATGCTTGCCCTTAATTCTCTGGTAGGCAGCTTTGGCATACTACCAGGAGGGTTGAGCCCTTATATCACTGGGCGTGATGGTAAGGATATCTTGCCACAATCAGCCCCTATATCCCCTGGGTCTGCGGATTTAAAAAAGATACAGGCATATATAAGAAAGAGTGGGCTCATAACCGGGGTAGGGGTATCTGAGGGTAAATTTGGAGTTGCTGTTACTATAAGATCAAATATACTTTTTATCTCAGGTAGTGACGAATTCAGGCAAGGTGGAGAGAGGGCATTGGATGTATTGGCCGGTTTATTTAAAAGCATTGATAATCAGTTCATCATAACAGGTCATACAGATTCTATTCCAATGGAAGGCCCGCCATATTATTCTAATTGGGGACTTTCTGCTGCCAGGGCAGTGGCCGTGATGAGGTATTTTTCAACCCGTGACATAGATCCTGTTCGTATGGCAGCCTATGGCATGGCATCCTATAGACCTATTACATCAAATGAGACGGAGTATGGGAGGAGACTTAACAGGCGCGTGGAGATTACCATAATAGGAGATCTTCCAGGAGATAAGAAAAGGCTTGCAGGTGTAGAAGAGATAGCCCCTGAGCCGGTAAGGACCTTTACCTATAAGGGTTTCAAGTTTAGATTGGAAGAACAGTAATGGCAAAAAAGGATAAAGATATAAAATACATAGAACTCCCTAGCAGAGAAGGGTGGATGACTACATTTTCAGATATGGTAACCCTTCTGATCACATTCTTTG
>CAZVAH010000126.1:0-3355 GCA_964625035.1 uncultured Bacteriovoracaceae bacterium
TTGCCAAGTTTTACAAACCCAGGTACACTTGCCACGTGTTATTAATCTTTAATTAAAATTGAGGGGGGTGTAGCCAAAATGATGAATATCTTCCGGTATGGATTTAACAAGACCTTTGTTAAAATTTCAGTCTGGCTGTCCTGGCCAATAATAATCGCTGGCAAAAAACTCAGTTCGTACCCTGTATTAAAATGGATTATCAATCCGTTTTTTGCTTACCCATATAATGAAGTCACAGCCATCCCTATACATATTGAGGTCCCACAACCTGACAATGTGGTGCTCCCACGCAAGGTTGTAGAAGAGATTATAAAAAGAAGCTCACATATCTTTATATTCGATGAGTGCATTTGCCGCAGTAGGATGAATTGCCAGAACTATCCAATTGACATCGGGTGCATGGCCCTTGGAAGGGCGGCCAAACGCATCCATCCTTCGCACGGACACCCTGCCACAGCAGAGAAGGCCATAGACCATGTAGGAAGGGCAGCCGATGCAAGGCTCATCGCAAACGTCGCACATACATGGATAGATCCGGTGGCGTTTGGTCTTCCAAACTTCAACAAATTAATGTTTATATGCTTCTGTGATGACTGTTGTTGCCTCTATCGAACCCACATGAAAAAGAGAGGCCCCAACCTTGATAGGGCCTACAAGAAGCTCCCTGGCATCTCGATAGAGATCGATGAGGAAAAATGCAATGGGTGTGGTATCTGTGAAGATCAATGTTTTGTCGCCGCCATAAAAATGATAGGTGGAAAGGCCAGCATTGGAGAAAGCTGTAAGGGCTGCGGCCGCTGCGTTGAATGTTGCCCCGAAGGGGCACTTAGCCTGAAAATGGATAACCTGGATGAATTAGTTGATCAGATAATGACAAGGATCAGTGGCGTGGCTGACATTACAAGTCCATGAAAAGCAATTAAGCTCTGCCTTTAGAAGCCTATTGTATATCTACAATCAATAGGGATTACTATCGTAATCGGCCCATATCCTGTCATTATCTCCATCGTAATCCAGATAATCGGGAATACATCATAACTGTAACCCCTATATCCGGGGTATAATAATTGATAGCTGTCTTTTAAGGCCTCGTGATTGTCTGACTTGATACTATCTGGTGCTGAATATACACGGGGGCCATCATATGTTTCGTCGCTTTGATGGCCATTCTTTATTATATATACAGCATCTGCCCATACAGGTGTTGTACAGGCCATCACCAAGGCTACCAATAGCAACATCAATAACCTTTTCATCTCAGGTTCCTCTTTAATAAGATAATCTTATTATACAATAATCCTATCAGTTGGTAAATAAGGTATTATATGGGGGTACGATCTCTATTTCGTGTTCCACAGTTGCTTATATTCACCCTTTACCTTGACTTTACCATGATGAACAAGTACCACATAATTATTATTTAGAGAAATCAGTGTATTTTTGAAACAAATAGCTTAAGGGGAGGTAAAAGATGAAACAAGGGATAAGCCGAAAAATGCAGCTTAGTGCTAGGCTGATGGTCTTAGGATGTCTTTTGTTTGTGATCTACGGGATTCTGGCTGCTTTTCTAAGGGAGGCAGTTGCTGTTTATGAATACCGAACTTTTAGTGGTGGGGATTTATTGGCACTGACAGAGGCAAGCCAGCATTTTGCTTTCAGCCTGGTGCTCCGGGTTAGCCTTATGGGAGTAGCCTTAGCTATTTGTGCAGGTGCGCTTTTCTGGTTCGGGCTTACTAAAGGGATGGGCTCGGCCGTCATCTTAGCGCTTATTGGAGGCTTAGTGGGATTAGTCCCTTTAGCAGGTGCCCACCTCAATCAAGGTGCATGGATTATGTTCATTGCGGATAACATCTGCTTGCTTGGGATTGGTCTGGGTCTGCTTGTCGGAGGGGGCGAGATCCTTGAGTTATTTCGTGGAAAAGCCGGAAAATAATTAGCCTGTAGAGGTCTTGACTCCTTTGATTTGAGGGAGGTAGGTCTAATAATGGATGAGATACGAATCCTTTCTCCTACTGCGATACTGGGATACGGGTTTCCTGCGGAGTCGCTGGCCAATGGTATGCGACAAAGGCCGCACGCTATTGCTGTGGATGCTGGTTCAACTGATGCTGGGCCTTATTATCTCGGGATTAAGCCTGGCAGGGATATGGAGGGGCTTGCCCAGTTTGCCCAGGCAATGATTGCAGACTTGAAACCACTTTTGAAAGCTGCACTCGAAGCTGGAATACCTCTCATAATCGGTTCGGCCGGAGGGGCAGGTGGTAACCTGCATCTCGAGGGCATCTCAGCTTTAGTACAGATAATCGCAGACCAAGAAAAATGGAAATTTCGAATGGCTCTCATCCAGGCCGAGATCGAGAAATCAATTGTAAAGGATAAACTCCAACAAGGAAAGATTACACCCCTTGGTCCGGTACCAGAGCTCACACCCGAGGAGATCGATCAATCAGTGCGTATCGTAGCCCAGATGGGAGTGGAGCCTTTCATGAAAGCCCTAGAGAAAGGAGCACATGTAATTGTAGCCGGCCGAGCGAGTGACCCTAGCATGTTTGCAGCTCTGCCAATCATAAATGGTTTCGACCGTGGTCTTGCAACCCATATGGGTAAAATCCTGGAGTGCGGAGCCATTGCTGCTGAGCCCGGAAGTGGAAGTGATGTAATGCTTGGTACGCTAAGGCAGGACCATTTTTTAGTAACATCCATGAACCCAGCCCGGAAATGCACAGTTCAATCTGTAGCTGCGCACAGCCTTTATGAGCATGCCGACCCATGGTGCCTTCACGAACCTGGAGGAATAGTAGATCTTAAAAAGGTACGGTTTACAGCCAAAACCGACCAGTGCGTGCGCGTATCGGGTAGCTGTTACCAACCCGATAAAGTGTATCGAATCAAGCTTGAGGGCGCGGCCCTGGTGGGTTACCGGACCATCTGTATCGCCGGGATTCGGGACCCTTCGGCCATCATCCATCTGGACGAGATACTTAAGAAAGCTAAAAGTGGGGCAGCCAAGCAATTTAGTGACCTAAGAATCAAGGATTGGGCTCTTTACTTCCACGTTTATGGCAGAAATGGGGTGATGGGACCCCTTGAGATCGAGCGATCAACGCCGCATGAGGTCGGCCTGATAATTGAAGTCATCGCCTCCACCCAGGAGCAGGCCTCTAGCATTTGCATGTTCGTCCATGCATTCATCCTACACTACGGGTTTCCAGGCCGGACCTCAACGGCTGGAAACCTGGCATTCCCATTCTCTCCGCAGGATATCCCGGTGGGGCCAGTATGCCGTTTCAACATCTATCACCTCATGGAGGTCGACGATCCTCTGATTCACTTCCCTATTCAGATAGTCGAGGTG
>CAZVAH010000126.1:3365-5829 GCA_964625035.1 uncultured Bacteriovoracaceae bacterium
GTCATCCGAAGCAAAAACGCCGGGCCGTTTGAGCTGACCCTGGATGTGTTCTTCAAGAACGAGGAAACTTTTAAGAGGGTACGGGATTCAGGAGCCATTACCCCAAAGCGCATCGCCGAGCTTTATGGGATGAATGAGGAAGATGTTATGGCCTTTACCTTTTTCGATCCCGCGGGAGCACTCAAAATTACGCTGAAGCGATGGGTAAGCGCAGCGGCACCCGGTGACACAGACGTGTTCGGTGCTCAACAGCACGTACCACTGATGCTTCTGACTGTCGAGCTGAAAGAATGAAATTTATTGGGAGAGTGTCCAAGCCCGAACTTTAGCCCCCTTATATTGGTCATATGAACTGCGATGCCTTAGTGGCAGGCATGTAGGTTTTATATGAAAATGATGCACTACCGTTACTGTTTATGGTGCACTCTCAAACCATCAAGTAGCAAGATTTCATAAACTTCCCTTCAGCAAAAAACATCCTTTACCCTCTTCTCAATCCTATCCATTGCCTCTTCATATGATACCAATGTCTTCCAACCCAATTCTGTTCTGGCTTTAGTAGTATCTACATCATTATCCCTGCCCATAACTGCTGCTGCTAACCTGGTAATTGGTGGTCTAATACCTAGCGGCGTAAGTATCTTTTCCAAAATGAGCCCGCCATACCATGCGAGTGGGAATGGAACGCTACCCATTGGCCTTTTTCCGACCATGGCCCCAAGCTCAGTCACATATTCTTTCCATGTAACCTTCCAATCATCCCGGAAGTGATAGGTTTTGCCCTTGCCTATCTCAAGCGTACCTGAAAGAATAATCCCATCCACAAGGTTTTCTACATATACAAGGCTCGCACTGTACATGCCTTGATCAATCAACGGTACAAATAACTTCTGATACCTCTCAATGACATCTTTGACCCATACGCTATTAGGACCAATTACATTGGCAGGCCGCACAACAGTACAGGCAATGTCTTTTCCCTCGTGATATCTCCAAACCAATCTTTCGGTATCAAGCTTGGCATCATTGTATGGGACTCCGGATTTAAAACACGTGTCCTCTTCCCTTTGACCTTTGAGGTGCCTTCCTAGACCACATACAGCAATTGAACTGATGTATACAAACCTGGAGACCTTACCAACAGATTCATCGAGGAGATTTTTCGTTGTATCAAAGATTGAACCATAGAAATCACGGGGGTTCCCCCAGTCAGTAACACGTCCTACAAGGTGAAACACTACGTCGATATTATCACAAATACCTTTAAGGCTTGAGGGATTCCTCAGGTCACCACGATGAATTTCAATACCCTCATCTTCAAGATGAGCTACACCTTCGCCTGGTAAAGCAAAGGCACTAACATCAATCCTTCTGTTTATCAACCCCTTGCAGAGAAAAGAGCCGATAAATCCAGGGGCACCGGTCACAAGGGCCTTCATCTTCGCCTCCTTGTTCAATCTTTTGCTATTCACTATTCGCTACTCACTGTTTACTATCTTCACACAAAGGAAATCATTGTCTTTATCGCCCTATTCTTTCCTTTATCCATGTTCACCTCGATCATCTCTTTATATCTATTCAGCGGGAATTTATGTGTCAGTATCCCATCAAGACTGACCTTTCCTGTCTCCACAAGATCAATAGCTATTTCAAACGTGTGTTTCCTTTCTCCATTCACGGTATTGTAGCCATAAGCAAAGACCCCTTTTACGGTCTGTAATTTAAGCCATAAAGGGGTTGGGTCAAGTTTTACATTGTTCCCAATACCTACAACGCTTAAAACCCCGCCTGTGGCCATTATCCTCATGCTGTTATTCAGTGTCTCAGATCTGCCTACAGTATCAAAGACCTTTTCGAACCCACCCATCAATATATCTTTGCCCATCATCGGCTGGTAAGCACTTGCACCAGTTATCTCTAGTGTGTGCCCAAAGATATCTCCATCAGTGATAATATTATCTGCCCCTTTCTTCAAAGCAAATTCCGCATGAAACCTTGAAGGCTCACTAACAGTGATATTGCATCCAATATCCAGTGCCCTTATTGACTGAACAATAAGAGAGCCTATAACACCACCGCCTATTATCAAAACCTTATCATCTTTATCCGGTCTGTTATCAAGCACTGCCTGAAGGGCCACCCCAAGGGGTTCTATCATAGCACCTGATTCATATGATACTCTCCCTGGCAACTTAAAAATCTGGGTCTTGTGCGCCACAAGGTATGGGGCAAAACCACCGCCTATATCATGACATATACCTGTAAACATGCCCGCAGAAAAATTACCATGGGCAAACCTTTCGCAATTTGCAGGCCTTCCCATCCTGCAACTCCTGCACTCAGGGCTTATCCCCCTGGTAGCGCAACCCAGATGGGGCGCAATAGTAACAATGTCACCAACTTTCAGGTCTTTCACATCCCTGCCTGCCTCAATAATTTCTCCGGAGAGCTCATGACCTAATAT
>CAZVAH010000127.1:0-5818 GCA_964625035.1 uncultured Bacteriovoracaceae bacterium
TATCCCCTTACAAAATCTTTTTTTATTATACAAAGTGCTAATATAAATGATTTCGTCCTTTTTCTTTAATATCTGGCAACTCCTACCAGTGCTCCTTTAATGCGTCAAGATCTTACTCAAGAAAAGCTTGGTCCGATCGGATTTCGGATTGGTGAAGAACTCCTCAGGTGAAGCGCCCTCGATTAATCTGCCATCATCCATAAAGACTACTCGATGAGCCACCTCCCGTGCAAACCCCATTTCATGACTCACCACCACCATGGTCATCCCTTCCTTGGCCAGATTACGCATGACATCTAGAACCTCATTGATCATCTCAGGATCCAAGGCAGAGGTAGGTTCATCAAAGAGCATGATTTTTGGGTTCATAGCCAGAGCTCGGGCAATGGCAACCCTCTGTTGCTGTCCCCCGGAGAGTTGATCCGGGTAAGAATGGGCCTTGTCATGAATCCCGACCTTTTCCAGGAACTGCAGAGCCAGGGCTTGCGCTTTCTCTGGCTTTGTTTTTCGCACATTAATGGGGGCAAGCGTTACATTCTCCAGGGTCGTCATATGCGGATAGAGGTTGAATTGTTGGAAGACAAAGCCGATCTCTGCCCTGAGACGGCGTATATTGATCCTGGAATCATGTATAGGCATATTGTCGACCACAATCTCGCCTTTTTGGATAGGTTCTAGTTTGTTAATGCATCTTATGAGAGTGCTTTTTCCTGATCCGCTTGGACCACAGATCACCACCACTTCCCCATGATCCACATGAAAATCAATATCATTTAAGACATGCAGGTGACCGAACCACTTATTAACGTTTCGGAAGGTAATCATCTCGGATGGATTTTCCACATAAACTCCCTACAGCTGTTCGCCATTTTATTTCTTGGTTTGAGTTCGTTTTTATTCAGAAAAATATAAGCGAGAAACATTAGGGTGTCAAGCAAAAACAGGATATTTCCCAGATGGGAAAGTATGGGATTAACCCTTGACATTTCTTTAGATGTTTTATGTATTAAGGTCTGAGCCCATAAATATATAAATTGAGATAGAATATGGTAATAGACAGCAAGATGATAGCGTTTGGCCCGGTTCCATCAAGACGTCTGGGGCATAGTTTAGGAGTAAACAATATCCCACCAAAAATTTGTACATATTCCTGTATTTATTGTCAACTTGGAAGATCTTTACGTATGCAAATTGAGCGGGAGGAGTTTTATAATCCAGAGGAGATATTTAAGGAGGTGGAGAATAAAGTCAGCAAAGCAGTGAAGAGAGGAGAACCGATAGACTATCTGACCTTTGTCCCTGATGGCGAACCAACTCTGGATATTAATCTTGGTAAAGAGATTGCGCTGCTCAAACCGCTAGGTATAAAGATTGCGGTTATTACCAATGCCTCCCTTATATGGAGAAATGATATCCGAGAAGATTTGTCCAAGGCAGATTGGGTTTCTTTAAAGATTGATGCCATAAGTCAGGATGTTTGGCGTAGGATTGATAGGGCACACAGGTCTTTGAAACTTGATGATATATTACAGGGTATGGTGGAGTTTTCACGTATCTTTAGTGGCAAACTCACAACAGAAACCATGCTGATTCAAGATATTAATGATAGCACTGAAGAGATAGAAAAAATAGCTAATTTTATTGTGAGGCTAAAACCAGAAAAGAGTTATATTTCCATTCCAACAAGACCACCTGCAGAGAAATGGGTGAACCCTGCAACAGAAAACGCTATAAATAAAGCATATCAACTTTTTAGTGAGAGATCTATCAATGTAGAATATCTTATTGGTTATGAAGGGAATGCCTTTGCATTTACAGGTAACGTCGAAGATGATCTGCTGAGCATCACATCTGTGCATCCGATGAGAAAAGATGGTGTAGAAGAATTCTTAGTCAAGGCTCATGCGGACTGGGTAGTAGTTGAAAGATTGATAGATGAAAACAAAGTCGTGGAGGTGACATTTAAGGGGAATAAATTTTATATAAGAAGATTTAGTAGTGTGTCTTGATAGTTGTTGCAATATCTTGGGGACTTAAGGCATCTTATTTCTTTGACCGTATATGATAGAGCCTTATCTCTCGCAGGGCATCTATATTGTTGGGATTTATCTTTAATGCCCTTTGAAACGCTTCAATCGCCTTTGGTGAGCCTTCCTTTTTTAACACCCATCCAAGAAATATATATATGTTGTCTGAATTTGGAAACTTTTTGTTGGCCTCTCTAATGATCCTTTTTATTTCCATACTATTACCTAGGCCTGTATTCTGCCATCTGAGGAACAAGGTCTTTATTAAGGACTCCATGAATACATTTTCATCTGGGTTCAGTTTTACACAGAGCTTGTAGAGGTCTAATGCCTTTTGATAATCTTTGGACTTTAATGCATCAGATGCCTGGGAAAAGATTAATTCTGCTTGAAGCTCTTTCCCCATTTCTTTTTCTTCAGGGGGAGCGCCTTGCTTTATTTTAAGGACAGTATTATAGGCCTTTTGAATCTCAGTAAATATCTCGTTTGCAAGCCGTTTTACCTCTGGATCATCTGCATAAGAATAGATGTCAGGATGATTAGATTTGACCATTTTTATGTATACCTTTTTAAGCCCAGCATCTGATATTGTCTTGTCCACCCCTAAGCGTTGATAAGGGTCTTTGTCTTTGATATCTTTTAGCTTTATTCTCAACTTGTTTATTAATGATGCATATTTACTCTCCTCAAAAAAAATAATACCTGTACAATAAAATCCAAAAAGGGCCCTGGGCAGGTCTTGACCCAGGAGAAGTAATTCTGAGACCTTGTATTCTTCTATCTTCTGCGTATCTACTCCAGTATCGCTAGGGATAACTGGTACCGACTTTTTTGGTATCGCATCTGCGAAGGGAGATAACATATCAAGGATAGATGAAAAAGGTGTATATTCCATGATACCCTTTCTTATAAGGGTTGCGAATTCAGGCTTAGTAAGTTCAGGGTCTTTGTCTATACTGGATTTTGCAACTTTATTGACAGTACCTGTCTCCCATGAAAATATATCGAAAACCCTTATCTCCATCTGTTGACGTATGGCATGGAATATCTCGTCTGGACGAAGCACACCCATTTCTAATAAGATCTCACCCTGCTTGCGTCTGGCTATCCTGGCTTTAGATAAAGAGATTGTATTCTCTTGGCCTGTTATAAGACCCGTGTCCTTTAGGAGATTACCTAATAGTTCTTCTGGTTTATTGGATTGTATAGCTGTAAGAAGCCCTTTTTTAAATATAAGTCCCTTTTTCCATTGGTTCGAGTCTACAAATATAATGCCAGTAAAGCTAGCATCTATTACATCCTTTATGAGCAAAGGGAAAGGCATGTCTTTTAACGTAAATGTATTTTCCATAGAAAATATAATATACTGCCTGTCCCCATATTACGCAATAGTAAAAGATCAGAGCTATCTTCTTCCAGTAAAAGTATACCCTGTTCCAAATTTCGTCCCTGAAGACAAGGAGGCAATAATTAGGATTCTTAGCCCAAGCATCCTTTCTGTCACAATATTTATATAGGTGTTTATGAGAGTCGCGGAGCGCATTCTCATAAACGTCGAGATGAATTTAACCGCGGATTATTATTGAATGGCAAGGTTTTTGATTATGGGGATTCAATAAGGGTTAGGTTTTGAAGTTGGGTGATCTTGGTGGAGTTGTGATGTCCTTACCAATAGTTTGTATGGAAGTTTTGATGGACTCAGGATGTTGGTTGCATCTTGAGCAGGGGTTTCGGGGCAATATTCGTGCAAGATGCACAAATAAGGATGCATGTCTCCCGATGCCTTTGTTGAGGCAGCCTGATCAGGAGCTTTGAGGTTAAGAAAACCGTCGATCAATCGGATCATAAAGAGTCCAGCAACATGGGGGGGTGGATCGACATTTATAGCAAGACAGGAAAAGGTAAGTACCTTTTATGTCTATCTGCTGCGTGCGAGTGAGGGAGGAAATAAAAAGAAAACCCAGATGCATTCGTCTCAGGTGGACCAGATTTGATGATACAGGGAGTATTTCCCTTGCCGATGACGAGAAAATGTTTCTCGCTTTGGGTAATACCAAGTTGCAATCAAGTCATTGCGAGGAGCGAAGCGATCCGCCTTGGATAGGGAAGCAATTGTGCAAAGATCTTACTACAATTCACCATTTCTAATTAACCCAAGACCCAACACTTAAAACCCAAAACCTGGAATTCTCTACCTTTTTGACTCTCGACTCCCTGACTCTTGACTCTCGACTTTTCTTCACTCACGTCTTTGATCTTGTAACTATCCAGGGCAAACCAAATGTAACCCATAAACCCATTGCCAAGTACCTGAGATAGTCTGAGATTAGTATATCTGGAAGGATCTCTTTTAACCCTTCTTTCAATGAAATAAGGATGATAAATCCCAAGATAAGCCTGATAGATTTTGAGGTAATATTACCTGCCCTGGGATCAAAATTGCAAAATTGATTCTCCATGAGGGCTCCTGTCGTTATGCCGGCCAAGATCCCGAGGAGTTTTGGTGCAGAAGGGATTGTGGTTGTGAACATAGCACCTATACTGACAAGAATAATCAGGATGATTAGCCCTGGTCTACCAAGCAGGTCTTTCAAGATGACCAACTTGAATATAAGTGGGGCAATGCTCAAAAATATTGCACCAAAGAGCATACCGCCTATGACATCTAAAGGCCAGTGCACACATAGATATAGTCTGCTAAAAGGTATGAATATAATAAAGATCATACATATCCATCTCAACCAGTTGATAGGCCATCTCTGGAATATTTGCCCCCAGAAGACTACTGCACTCTGGCTATGGCCTGAGGGAAAGGCGTATCCTCCCCCTGAGGAGGCAAATAATACATTTATATACTCAGGATCCGGGCGTGGTGTATGGAAGATATATTTCAATACATCGTTTGCAAGAGCACTTAGGAGAAATAGCGATGATAATTTTAAAGCAAATGATTTATCTACCAGCCAGAAAAATATAGGTAGTATCAGTACAAAGAATGGCTCATTACCTAGAAATGAAAACCCTATCATTATATGGTCAAGGATAGGATTTGCTATCTTTTGTATAAATTCAAGGGGTGCGTAGTTATAATAAAGTGCTGCCAACATCTTTATTCCTCCTTTACAATAGGGTGATGTGTCCTATTAAGAATGATACTATCATCCCCACTATACATGATACAGGGATTGTAACAATCCATGCTACCACAATCTCTCCAGCAATACCCCACCTGACAATACTTATCCTCTGTGCAGCACCCGCACCCATGATCGAAGATGCTGCGATGTGTGTGGTACTCACTGGAAATCCCAGTAAAGCACATATATATACTACCGCAGAACATGACATCTGTGCACCAAAGCCATGGACAGGTCTAATCTTATAAAGCCTTAGACCAATGGTCTTTATTATGCGCTTTCCACCTGAGAACATGCCTAGTGCTATAGCAAAGGCACACGCTATTATCACCCATTTAGGTACAATAAACGCCCCGGCGGGTTCAGGCGTATAGAGTCTGCCGATAGCCAAGGGGTCAAGTGGATAAAGTATAGCAAGGCTTAAGGTAATGATGCCCATACTCTTCTGGGCATCATTAGTACCGTGAGCCAGTGCAAGAAAGGCAGAGGACACTATCTGTGCTTTCTTTAAGATCATATTGGCTCGGCTCGGCTTTATATTGCTGAATATATAGAAGTTTATATTTGTAAAAATGAGACCCCCAATAAAGCCTATTAAGGGAGAAACCAAAATGACTCCAATGACTTCTGCAATCTTCCCCCAATGTATAATCT
>CAZVAH010000128.1:0-4944 GCA_964625035.1 uncultured Bacteriovoracaceae bacterium
ATATATAAAGAGCTTGAAATATTTACCAACCGATATTTAATCATACGATCTATAAAATCAAATTACAGAGGGAATGTTTTCATAATGGCGTTTTCTCTTATCTTCCGGGAGTTCAAGGAATCTATCTATACGATCTAACATCTTTTGTTTCTCCTCCATGAGCTTCCCGTATACTTGAATATAATTATTTGCATGATCGCATGCGACAATAGTACCCTCAGCATCGAGCTCGTCTATAAGCCCCTTAAGTTCTATTACCGTACCTTCAGGTGTCTGGGGTATAAATTCCGAAGAGTTTATCTTCGGGATGAGTCTTGATAATGGGTGGATCCATAGTCTGCGAACCCTTAAGAAGTGTGGTTTCACACTGTTTATAACCTTGGCAGATTCATGGACATGCTCTTCCCACCAATATTGCCCACCTAGCCCTAATAGGAAATAGAAGCTCAATTCCATGCCCGCATCTATCACCCTTTTACCACCAGTTATATGTTGCCCGTTGTGAGTGCCCTTCTTATGAAAGGCCAGCACCTTATTAGATCCGCTCTCCATACCTACATGAATTCTATCTAATCCTGTTGTATGAATTTCCTTCAGATCATCAAGGGATTTTTTCCACAAACTTGATGAACGAGCATATGCGGTTATTCGCTCTACAGAGGGAAATCTATTGCGGAGATATCTTAAAACCTCTACCAAAAAGCCTGTGTCGACATCCAGGGGGTTGGCATCACCAAGAAATGCAGTTTTGAAGCTGTCACCATATATATCAGATAAGGCGTCAATATCTCTCTTTACTTCCTTTAGGCTACGTAGTGAATATGGCGAGTCATAGAGGTCGTATATCCCGCAAAATAGACACCTGTTCCAGTTACAGCCCCTTACAACCCTTACAAGCAGGCTTGATCCCTCACTTGGTGGCCTTATAACCAATTGTTCAGGGATATGCATAGTTGATATATATATGAAAAAGTGAATAGTGAATAGTGATGATTTCGCAAAAAGTCCGCTTTGGGACATTCCCAAGGCCATGAGATTTATAGTATGCGGATATTAATATATAGTAAGATTATGTATTATAGTAGCAAATATACACAAAAAAGGAATAATTCATGAAGATCTGTTTTCAACCAATTGGTGTTATGCACTGCGATAACAAGACATTGGGAAAGGTTCCTAAATTTTATACAGAGTCATCTTCAAAAGGGAAGATAGAGATTTATGATCCATTTATTGAAGGCATGAAAGGTCTTGAGAAATTGGACCATATAGTAGTTATATTCCATTTTCATCTATCAAGGGGCTATACACTGCTCCAGAGGCGAAGAGGATATGGGAGGTTGCAGGGGGTTTTTAGTCTGTGTTCGCCTATGCGGCCAAACCCTATTGGTATGTCTGTACTCAGGCTTACCAAGGTAGACACTCCTTTTCTTTATGTAGAAAATGTAGATATGGTAGATGGGACACCTATATTGGATATCAAACCATATCAGCCATGTCAGATATAACAATTCTGGTCTAGATTGTTCATGTCGGGAGAGAAGAATGGGATTGAATTTTTCCTTTTAATATGGTTTCTACTCATACGAACTTATTTTATATAAAAACAGGGGTTAGGGATCAGGAGTCAGTTTAGGATGAGGAAAGACGGCGGGATGGGATGTTGTTTTTATGTTTTTCACCTTTGGCGGATGTGCCTGCCCGGTATGTATACAGGACTTATATGGAGTAATACTTAATGTTAGCTGATATCTTGTTTTCAACATTAGGTGGGTTAGGCCTGTTCCTATTTGGCATACGCATGATATCAGATGGGCTCCAGAAGCTGGCTGGCCCCAGGATGAGATTTATCCTTGATAGATTTACCACAAACAGGGTTATAGCACTCTTGGCAGGCGTTTTCATTACATCTGTAGTTCAAAGCTCAAGCGCTACAACTGTAATGACAGTAGGCCTGGTAAATGCGGGGCTCATGGGGCTGAAACAGGCTATAGGGGTGGTTCTTGGTGCAAATATAGGCACCACAGTAACTGCCCAGATCATTGCATTCAAGCTTACAGATTACGCGCTCCCAGTGATAGGGATAGGCATGCTCATGAAACTCCTGGGAAGGACTGAAAAGATCCGTTATTGGGGCGATGCGCTGTTAGGTTTTGGTATGATCTTTTATGGGCTATTATTGATGAAGCAGGGAATGGAACCCCTGCGTGACGCACCATGGGTAAGCAATTTGTTCATCCATTTTTCTAAGACACCGATACCTGGTGTTATTGCAGGGGCACTAATCACCATACTTTTTCAGAGCAGTTCTGCTACAGTAGGTTTGGTTATAGCCCTTGCATTCAGTGGCGTTGTGGATTTCTATGGTGCAGCAGCGCTTGTCCTAGGGGATAATATAGGGACCACCATTACAGCACAACTTGCTGCAATAAAGACTAATGTCTCGGCCAAAAGGGTAGCAATGGCACATACCATGTTTAATGTCATAGGTGTTTGCATCATACTTATTATATTCCCGCGGTTTGTCCGTTTTGTGGATCTTGTTACACCTGGAGATCCAAACTTTACCATGAATGGAGGGATACCATATATTGCCAGACATATTGCAAACTTCCATACCATATTTAATGTTACAAACAGCCTCCTTTTCTTACCTCTTATTGGGGTCCTTGCAAGGGTGGCTGCCGTCCTTGCGCCAGGAGAGGAAGAGTTAAGAAAATTCAGGTTAGAGTCATTGGATCCTAGCATCTTGGAGACAGTATCAGTAGCAATAGATGAGGCAAAAAAAGAGGTGGATTATATGGGGGGTGAAGTCTACAATATGCTTACCTCTGTAGAAGATCCCATCCTGAATAATAAGGATACAGATACAATGCTTGAAAGGGTCAAAGGCATGGAGGACACGGTTGATCTCTTGCAAAAGGAGATCAATACATATCTCACTAACCTCTCCAGGAGTTCTGCTACAGAGAAGGAGTCAAAGGAGATCTTTTCTTTATTATACATGGTAAGCAACCTAGAAAGGATTGGGGATCATTGCGAGAGTATTGCAAAACTCTGCAAGAGGAAAAAGGAATTTAGCCTGATGTTTTCTGAGGTAGGGTTAAAAGAGCTTGGTGTGATGTATAGACATACACTTACGTATCTGAAGACCATAATTGATGCGATACAGGATACGCCTTCAGACCTTATGGATATAGTAAAGAGCTATGAAACCAGGTTAAATGAGATGCGCGTTCAATTGCGTATAAACCATATGGATAGGCTGAAGACAGCCACCTGCAATGCAGATGCAGGTCTTATATACGTGGATATGCTAACAAGCCTTGAGAAGATCGGAGACCACTCATTCAATATTGCAGAATCTCTGTCAGGGGTGAAATAGGGGTGGAACCATGAAGTATGATATGCCTTTATTCAGGCCGCCATCAGAGGCAAATTCCCTTATATTCCAGGTTACGATCGGCTGTTCTTATAACAAGTGTCTGTTTTGCGCCATGTATAAGGGAAAGAGGTTTAAGGTAAGATCTTTAGAAGAGATAGAAAGGGATGTATCAGAGATGGCAGAGGTCTACCCTGCAACCGAAAGGATCTTTTTAGCAGATGGAGACGCACTTGCATTAGATACAAAATATCTTATTCAGATTTTGGATCTGATTATAGATAAGTTTCCTTATTTAGAGAGGATAAGTTCGTATGCCGGACCAACCAATCTCTTTACAAAAACGAAAGAAGATCTGAAAGAATTAAAGGCAAGGAAGATGGATATACTATATCTGGGCATAGAGACAGGGAACGATGATCTTCTAAAACGAATAAGAAAAGGGGCTACAAGCTCTCAGATTATAGATGGATGTAATAAGATTATTGATGCGGATTTAAGGTTATCCACAATCATACTCTTGGGGTTAGGCGGAGTGGATGGGAGCTTTTCTCATGCCAAGGATTCTGCGAGGGTAGTAAATGCCATAGGCCCGCAGTTTTTGGCCTGCCTCACGTTGATGCTTGGGCCATTTGTCAAGACCTATGAAAAAAAGATTATGGGTGGGAGTTTTAAGATGGTTGATAAGCGGCAGAGTCTTAAGGAATTGAGATGGTTTGTAGAGGATCTTGATCTAAAGAATTGTGTGTTCGGCACTCAACATGCCTCTAATTATCTCCCTATAAATGGCCATTTACCTGAGGACAAAGATCGCGTCCTCGAATTGATTGATATGGCATTGAAGGGTGAGGGGACAGCCCTGCTAAGGTCAGAGTGGGCACGGGGACTATAGATGTTTTGGGGCTAATATCTATTGCTAAGCAAGGTAGTCTTGTAAGGTGTTTTATTGTAAATCTCTTTTAGGAGCAAGCGATTTTGATAAAGAGTATAAAAGGTATGAATGATATCCTGCCAGAGGATGTGCATAAGTGGCATTCTGTGGAAGATAGAGCAAGACACATATTCGAGTTATATGGCTTTTCAGAGATAAGGACACCCCTTTTAGAGCAGACTGAGCTTTTTGCCAGAACTATAGGTGAAGATACTGATATTGTGGGAAAGGAGATGTACACATTCATTGATAAGAGTGGCACATCTGTAACCCTGCGGCCTGAGGCTACTGCCTCGGTCCTAAGGGCAGTGATAGAGCATAGCCTGCTTAATCAAGATCCCATACAGAAGCTCTATAGTATGGGCCCAATGTTTCGTTATGAAAGACCTCAAAAAGGCAGGTATCGGCAGTTTTATCAAATAAATGTGGAGAGGCTGGGTGAAGGTAGTCCATTTTGTGATGCAGAGACTATAGCTATGGCCTATGATTTGGTAGATGCTATAGGGCTGAAAAATATAACTTTAGAGGTAAACTCCCTTGGATGTCAAAGATGCAGGCCAGTCTTTAGGAAGCAATTGAAAGAATTTTTGCAAGACAAGCAACGATAGCCGTGAAGTATATCCGTGTGAAT
>CAZVAH010000128.1:4954-5818 GCA_964625035.1 uncultured Bacteriovoracaceae bacterium
AGGGATATGATCTGCAAAGATTGCTCACGCAGGATTGAGACCAATCCATTGAGGGTCTTCGACTGCAAGAAGGATGTCTGTCAGGAGGCAATAAAGGATGCACCCAGGATTGAAGACCATCTTTGTGAGGCCTGTAGAAAACATTTTGACGATTTACTGTATGCCTTAGATGTACTAGATATACCATTCCATAAGACCGCGAGGCTTGTAAGGGGCCTTGATTATTATGTAAGGACTGCCTTTGAGATCAAGGCTGAAGGTCTTGGCACGCAAAACGCAGTGGCAGGCGGTGGAAGATATGATGGGCTGGTAAAGGCATTAGGTGGGCCTGATGTCCCGGGTGTTGGATTTGCCTTCGGGATGGAGCGGGCAATTATGCTTATGAAAGAAGCCAGCCCAGTTAACAAAGGATGCTTCGTTGTTATTCAAGGTAGTAGAGAGATTTATAGATCTGCGATGGCCTTGATTTCAGATATGAGAAGCTCAGGTTTGCAGACCCAGGCGGTCTTTGAAAAGAGCATGAAATCACAGATGAAGAGGGCGGACAAATTAGGGTATCTGGTATGTGCTATAATAGGTGAGATGGAGGTGGCCAAAGATATGGTTACTATTAGGGATATGCGCACATCATCTCAAGTTCAGGTAAAAAGAGCCCTTGCAATAAATAAGATAAAAGAGATGATAATGGCTTAGGGGGCAATTTGAAGGGTATATCAGGGTTTTACAGAACAAAATATTGTGGAGATGTGACAAAGCATGATTGCGGGAAAGAAGTCACCCTTATGGGGTGGGTCCAGAGGAGACGGGATCTAGGGGGGCTGATATTCATAGATCTGAGGGATCGCACTGGCATATGTCAGGTAG
>CAZVAH010000129.1:0-4155 GCA_964625035.1 uncultured Bacteriovoracaceae bacterium
CCCATGAGGACACAAGGGAAATGGGTCAAATCCTTTCCCAATGGGATTACACCGATGATCCGGACAAGGCGGCGCCTACCGTATTTCAGGATGTATACCGAAGATTTGCTCTTCTGGTGTTTCAGGACGAATTAGGGAAAGATCTGGCAAAAACCATGCTGGGAGAGTGGTACTTCTGGGAAGAGAGGCTGGAGAAGATGGTGTTAGAAGGCACATCACCCTGGTTTGATAATGTTGAGACCAAAGACAGGGTAGAGACCATGGAGGGCCTCTTTTACCAGGCAGCCCTGGATGCGGCAGAGGAGCTTGGGAGCAGCCTTGGTAAAAACCCCAATAAATGGGTCTGGGGGAAGGTGCACCAGGTAGAATTTGTAAGCCCTATCAGACGGGAAGGGTTTGGGAAGGGGCTAGTAGGTGGAGGATCACATCCCGCTCCTGGCTCTGGAGAGACACTTTGCCGCGGTTGGTATGAGTTTAATGATCCATTTGGGGCAACCCATTTTGCTTCTTTGCGGATGATAGCCGACTTAGGCGATGAAGACAAGGTGCTGGCTGTTTTGCCAGGTGGCGTTTCTGGTCGTGTATTCAATCCACACACAAAGGATCAGATCAAGGCCTACCTGCGGGGTGACAAGGTTTATTGGTGGTTTAGCGATAAGGCTATACAGGAACATTGCAAGACTACCCTTATGCTGAACCCTCAATGAAGATGGGAGCAACTAACATTTTGCAAGGCTAGGCAGCTAACCTGTTGGGGAGTTGGCCCCTTTTTCACTCTGCTTACAGATGGGGTTTGCCCTCGGGAATTGCCTCGAGCACAGTTGTTATAAAGGTCAAGACCTTGGCTGTATCAGATGAGTCAGTAAGTCCGAGCCGCACCACCACAATGTTTCTGGACGGGATGATAATAACAAACTGCCCCTGGTGGCCCCATGGGCAATACGTGTCATGTGGAAGCCAGGGCATTATCTTTCCATCGGTATTCAGCCAGAACAAGGCCCCATATTCAAGGCCACCAGGCGTGGGTCTTCTGGTATATGCCACCCAGCCCTCGGGGAGTATCCTTTCTCCTTCCCAGATGCCATCATTAAGGTAGAGAAGTCCGAATCTGGCCCAGTCCCTGGCAGTTGCATACATATAAGATGATCCCACAAATGTTCCTGATGCCTCCGGCTCAATTATTGCGCTACTCATACCAATCTTATCAAACAGTGCCCTGCGTGGGAAGCCAAGATAGTCTGCCTTGGTATCACCAACTGTGTGCCGGATGATTCGAGATATTATGTTGGCAGTACCGCTGGAATAGTACCATTTTGTCCCGGGCTCGGCTTCAAGATTTTTACTGGCGGCAAAGGCAGCCATGTCACCATTCTCAAAGAGCATAACATTACAATCCGAGTCAATATTTTCTTCATATTCCTCAACAAACTTGAGGCCGCTTGTCATATGAAGCAGCTGGTCCAGGGTTATCTCTGCCCTTGGATCACCAGGTGATTTCCACTCTGGCACAGGGGCCGGATCATTAACAGAGAGTTTCCCTTCACCCACCAGGATGCCGGCAAGTGCATTTAGAATACTCTTGGTCATGGACCACCCGAGAAGGGGTGTATCCTTGGAGAAGCCAGGCGCATAGCGTTCCGCTACGATATGACCGTCATACACTACGACCACGGCCCTCGTCCTTTGGGGCATATCCGGGTCGGGCTCTGAAAATGCCTCATCCAGTGCCTTTCCGATCTTTTCCATATCTATCCCCGGCGGGAGATCCTCTCCTGATACGAGATCCCCTGTAGGCCATGGGGAATCCTTTGAGATATGTGATGGAGGGGGCGAATATTCTTTGCTTTGTTTTCGGATCTGATCTTCCGGGAAATCGACAACCAGCGTACATCCCAGGCCCTTGCGGAAGATTGCCTTGCGTTTGAACAAACCCAGTAGGGAAGCTGTAACAGACTTGTCCTCGCGGTTTACCTTGGCACCCACCATATATCCCTTTGTTATGGCCAGATCCTCGTTCAGAACGGCATTCGGGTTCCTGTCAGAGACAAATACGCTCGAGCAGAGGACCTTGGCTGTATATCCCGTTCCTATAGGGCCTGCCTGGTGCAGGAAATAACCCACGTACCCTATTAAAAGGGCCGCGATAATAACCACTACCCACAGGATTTTCTTGGTTATTGATTTCATCTTTCCCTCCCTTAAATTTTATATCCTAGCTGCATTCGATCGAAGAAGCCAATCATACGCCATAAGGCCTGCAGTCCGGATTGATTGCAAATATCTTTAGAGACGATCCGGATCTTTACCCTTTATCTTGTACGCCTCTTTTTACAGTAAAGCCATCAATGCCATCGTCCAGTTGTATGCCGAATGTGTTAATCGCCATGGCCACCATGTGGTACTGACCCACCGTGAATACCAGATCCATAAGCTGATATTCATTATAGCGCTTGGAGAGCGCCTTCCAGGTTGCATCGCTTATAATGGCACCTGAGTGCAGTTCATCCACTGCTTTTACTAAGGCTGCATCAAAGGCATTCCACCCGGATGCATTCGGTCCGTCTGAGATTTGGCGAAACACATCATCAGATAGCCCAAGGGCTTTACCAATCCTCACATGTTGGCCCCATTCATACTCGGAATCGCAGAGCAAGGCTGTACGCAGGATGAGGATCTCCCTCTCACGTGGAGGCAGCGAGGATTTGGAAAGTATGTGATTTGCAAATACAAGCCACCTTTTCAAGAGCTTTGGGTATCGCGCCAGTGTGGCAAAGATGTTAAAAACCTGCCCCTTGTTCCTCTCTGCTATGAGTTCCAGCATAGACCGGGTCTCACCATCTGTTTCGGACATATCCACAGGCTCAATCCTGGGTTTTAAAAGCCGCTTTGGTTCCATGCTCACCCTTTCTACCTAGGCATTATCTTGCAGAAAACCAGTCTTTGTCAATAAGAAACAATCTCTTCTTCCCATTATCTTCAATTTCGCCTGGGGAGTGCCGTCTCTATCCTATAGCGAAATTTATTGATCCTGGCATGATGATCAAGTATAATTTATTTAGTGAAGTGATAAGATGTTTTGGTGAATAATCAAAAAAGGAGGCAAAACAGGTATGATCAAACGATCAGTTTGGATGTTAACAGCATGCATTGTTATACTTCTACTTAGTGCCTGTGCAACCACAAAGCCACCTAAAAAGCTTGTGGTAGGATCAGAGGCGAACCTTTTAAAGCACTCTCAAGAATTCAAAAAAGGGGTGATCGAGGTCGCCGACGGGGTGCATGTAGCCATAGGCTTCGGGCTTGCAAACTCAGAGCTTATTGTGGGCACAGATGGTGTAATAATCATTGATACGATGGAGTCTGAGGAAGCGGCCATCCCGGTAAAGGAGGCATTTAGCCGTATTACGGAAAAGCCGGTCAAGGTCATAATATACACCCATTTTCATTCAGATCATACCTTTGGAGCCACGGTTATGGTAGGAGATGACAACCCTGACATCTATTCCTATGTAACCACGCGTAAATATCTGGAGCGGATTATAACCATCACCCGGGATATCACATACAAACGTGCAATGAGGATGTTTGGCAATTTTTTGCCAGAAGGCGGGGTGATCAACGACGGGATAGGGCCCTTCCTCAAGTATGATAAGGACAAAACAGCAGGGGTTCTTCTCCCCACAAAGACCTTCAGCGGTGATGAGATTAATCTCAATATAGCGGGTGTAAAGCTTAAGCTCGTCCATGCGCCTGGGGAGACGAATGATCAGATTTTTGTATGGCTGCCCGAGAAAAAGGTCTTATTCTGTGCAGACAATTTCTACAAGGCGTTTCCGAATCTTTATACTATCCGGGGGACTGCGCCTCGAGACGTAATGGATTGGGTACATAGCCTGGACAGGATGCGCTCACTTCGCGCTGAATACCTGATACCATCCCATACAAGGCCTATTGTTGGTGCCGAAAAGATATATGAGACTCTGACAAACTATCGTGATGCGATCCAGTTCGTCCATGACCAGACAATCAGAGGCATGAATAAAGGCCTCACCCCTGATGAACTGATCGGGGCGGTTAAGCTTCCACAACATCTTGCAGATAAGCCATATCTTAAGGAATATTGGACCTCAGATGCAGGCGAAAGGAATGACTGAG
>CAZVAH010000129.1:4165-5803 GCA_964625035.1 uncultured Bacteriovoracaceae bacterium
CGGGAATCCAACAGACCTCAGACCCCTTCCTCCATACGAAGAGGCACAGCATTTCGCATTACTTGCAGGGGGGGCAGACAAGCTCCTGGAACACGCCAGAAAGGCTGTTTCTCAAGGTGACTACGAATGGGCACTGGTCCTCACGGAGAAACTGATTGAACTGAAGCCAGAAGACAAAGAAGTCAAAGAACTCAGGGCCAGGGCGCTCACCGAGCTTGGAAGCCGTGAGATCAATGCACCTGCCAGGAACTATTATCTCACATCTGCCTTAGAGGCTCGGGGAAGGCTTCATATTGGGGGTGTACCTCCGACCAGGAACAAAGATCTGGTACACAGGATACCCCTTAATGCCATATTCAATTCCATGGCAGTAAGGCTTAATCCTCAAAAAAGTATGGATGTTAACAAGTGCGTGGGATTCAGGTTTCCCGATACTGGCCAGGCCTACACTGTGCATGTGCGCTCTTGCGTTGCTGAGATTCAGCCACGCTTCCCAGATAACCCGGATATGGTAGTAACTGTCGATTCTGATGTGTGGAAGGAGCTTGCAGCAGAGATACGCAATCCAGCCTTAGCCCTTGCCAAAGGAGATATCAAGGTCAAAGGTGGTCTTATAAACCTGGTAAAATTCCTCGATCTCTTTAAGGATTAATAAGGTCATTGACATTATGAATATCAAGATAATTAGGAGATGATTTTTGTGAAAAAGATTTCACAAAATGGCCAATATTTTTCATAAAATGTTGACCCGTAGATGCTATATTTTTTTCAACACAGCAAGAATACAAGGAAATCATCTTGGCAATAAAATTGCAACATTGTATGTAATAATATTAATATCAATTTAAAATTTAATGATTAATGGTAGAGGATAAAAGAGAGGAGGGCGTTTAATGTTTAATGGTTATTATAGTGTTGTTATAATGTTATAATAAAATACGAAACAGAAAAAAGACAACTCATCAAGCTGGGGGAAGGGGTCTAAGCACCTTGTTGTTTGAACATAGGGCAGTGTATTCCAAGTAGCCTGATTTTTTCTGTTTTGAGTGTATGTACCAGGAAGCAGAAAAATATGCATTTACAATTTATTAAGTCAGAGGAGGCATAGCCATGATAACAATGGACAAGTTACTAAACAAACCAAAGATAACTGCTGTTTATATAATAATGTTCCTTGCAACATCAGTTATATTTGCGGGATGTTCTCCAAGGAATTACGACCCACCTGATAGAACATCATGGGTTCCTGAAGGGCCTCGGATAGTGCCATACATAGGCGATTCGAGTGGCCCGGCCGGCGGTGATGTTCTTGGCAATCCATCCGGATATTTCAAAACATTCCACTCAGATACTCTTAATAGTGATGAGGTTGTCATTGCCGCTGCACCAGTTTTTGAGGCAGACTGGATTGCAGAAACAGACATGTATCTTCCGGAAGGACCAACTTTTGACAAGTCAGGAAACCTGTATTTATCTCCATTATGGCCGCAGGAAGATGTTGTCCTGTTTTCCCTGGATCCGGATGACGGCTCCAGACGATGGGAAATCACAGGATTCAGCAATGGTGGTGGCGCCCCCCTGATACTGGATGATCCTGATAACCCTGGTGAACAAATTATCTATCTTGGGCTCTATGAC
>CAZVAH010000130.1:0-5745 GCA_964625035.1 uncultured Bacteriovoracaceae bacterium
ACTCAGCAGTGTCACAGAAGCTGTTTCTGTAAGGAGTTTATAGAAATTTTCAATATCAATATCCAGTTCTTCTGCTACCTCCTCATCACTAGCAGGCCTTCCAAGGATGCTCTCTAACCTGGCATATGCACCCTCAATCTTCCTGGCCTTTTGTCTCACAGATCTGGGAACCCAATCCATGGATCTAAGTTCGTCCAGGATTGAACCTCTGATTCTGAACTCTGCATAGGTCTTAAATTTAATCGCCTTGGATGCATCATACTTCTCAATAGCATCCATTAGCCCGATAACACCAGCATTGATAAGATCCTGTATATCTACATGAGGAGGTAACCTCATGGCTATACGGCTTGCTATGTACTTTATCAATGGTGTAAAATTGGTAATAATCTTAGCCTTGATTTTCGGATCTAATTTTTGTTTTGCAGTAAGACTAGGAAACGCCATGTCTTGCATTATTCACCTCCCCGTCTGCTCAATCAGCATTCTCCTCAAAAAAAATTGTATATTCCCATTTTCATCTACTAGGTTCGATATGCTATTTAACCCCTTGGCTATACTTTTCAGGCGCTGGGCAGTGATGCTTCTAGGATAGACTCCTACAAATGCCTTTTGCCCCCTTACACATTCAGGTATATGTTTATCATAAGGTATGGATCCAAGCATATCGAGAGACACATCCCCTAAAAATCTCTCACACGCAAATCTCAATTTTTCTGCTACATCCTCTCCTTCTATAATGGATGCAACATTATTGATTATAAGGTTAAACCTCTTTATCCCGTATTTTCTTCTCAACACCTTTATTAAGGCGTACGCATCCGTAATAGAGGTGGGCTCAGGGGTTACCACCAGAATTATACGTTGGACAGACATATTGAAGTACATTACGTTTCTTGATATGCCTGCCCCTGTATCTACCAGCATATAGTCCATTTCCTGGTTAAAATAGTCCAGTGCATTGGTCAAAGAGATTTGTTGTTCGTAAGAAAGATCTGCAAGCTCTTGAATACCTGATGATGCGGGAACGATCTTTATACCACCTGGACCATCTAGCAATATATCCTCTATAGAACACTTACCTTCTAAGACATGCCTTATGTTATATCTTGGTATCAGCCCTAAGATCATATCTACATTAGCCAATCCTAAATCTGCATCCAGGACTAAGACCTTTTTGCCCATGGAAGCCAACATAATAGCTATATTAACCACTATACTAGTCTTGCCGACACCACCCTTGCCTGATGTCATAGAAAAGACCTTTATCGGAGATGTAATATCTTTTTTCATAACAAACCTTCTAAGTGAATGTGCCTGATCTTTCATTGTGTATCTCCAAAACAAAGTTCCACTATCCCTGACGGGGTGGCATCCTCTATATCCTCCGGTACTCTTTGGCCCACAGTAATGTATACAATGGGTATCCTGAACAATAGATTATGCGTGATAACAGAACCAAATTTAACTGCCTCATCTGCCTTTGTGAATATCATACTGTCTACTCCCACTTCGGAAAACCCTCTTGTTATCCGTTCCATCTCTACATTCCGAGTGGCTACAGGTAGCAACAGAAATTTATATGTAGGGCTATCGTCAAAAAACTGATGGAGCTCTGTTATATAATCATGACAAAATGGTGACCTCCCTACTGTATCTACAAGGATTAGATCCATTTCATGAAACCGAGAAATGGCCATCTTGAATTCATCTGGCGTTGTCGCAGATCTAAACGGTATATTCAAGATCTTGGCATAGGTCTGAGCTTGCTCTATAGCCCCTATCCTATAAGTATCTAACGTGATTAGTCCCACCTTCCTTTCTTTGCTCAACACTGCCTTTGCTGCTATCTTAGCAACTGTGGTGGTCTTCCCTACTCCTGTGGCACCTAAAAAGACACAAGTTTTGGCGACAGGCGCTTTTGAAATCCGCACAATCCTTTTAAGAAGTCTCTTTATATCATCTATCCCTACATTATCACCCATCTTGGATACAATTAACTCTGCAATGGACTCGCTTATTCCCCTTGAGATTAAGGTGCGTTTTATGGCAGAGCCTTTATTTGACTCTGTCTCAAAACGTTTTAATAGCACCTTCATCATGCTTTTAAGGTCAGCTACCTCAGATACAATACCCTCTACATCCCCTTCTATATTAAGGTCATTTTTTCTATATATACGAGTACTATCTTGTGGGTTATAATTATTACTATCCTTGGAAATTCCTTTTTTAAGATGAGAGTGATACATCTCCTCATCATAATCTACTGCAGCAGTAACCTCGATCATTGGCCTTGTCATAAGACCAAAGTCCTTATTATTAATCTGCCTTGTAGCGATAATCACTGCATCAGAGCCCATCTCTTGCTTTACCCGTGCCAAAACATCTTTCATAGAAACTGCTTTATATGTCTTAATCTGCATTTAGGCTCACCATCCCTAAGTTTTTTATTGTTACCTCGGGTGGAATCTCATTATGAGACAGGATAACTACCTCTGGCATGTACCTCTCTACCAAACGTTTCAAGTGCACTCTGACCACAGGCGAAGCCAGCAAAACCGGTGTCACTCCCTGCTTAGCCAATCTATCTACCTCCTTATTAATAGCTACCAATATCCCCTGAGCCCTATCCGGGTCTATTGCAAGATATGAACCATGTTCTGTATGTTGAATGGCATCTGAAAGCATCGCCTCATTGCTAGAATCTAAAGCCAATATGTTTATCACACCATCATGCACATATGGTTTGCAGATCACTCGCATGAGGGCTTGCCTGACATACTCTGTCAAAATATCGGGGTCTTTTGTCACCGCACCATAATCTGCTAAGGTCTCCAAGATGGTTATCATATTTTTTACAGAGACCCTTTCTTTTAGCAAATTACGTAAGACCCTCAATACAATCGTGTTTGGTAGAATATTGGGTATAAGATCCTCCACCACCCTGGGATGAGTCCTGGCAACATTATCCAATAACACCTGAAGTTCTTGCCTGCCCAAAAGCTCGTGTGCATTAACCTTGACCACATCTGTAAGGTGAGTAGCTACCACGGTCGCAGCATCTACAATTGTAAGTGAAGCCATCTGTGCACGTTCTCTATCAGTCTTCTTTATCCATAGTGCTGGCAGTCCAAAGGCCGGTTCTTTTACTGGGACCCCTGGAATATCGGTCTCAATATCCTCTGGGTTCAGAACCATAAGCCTGTCTGCCATGGCTTCTCCTCTTGCAATCTCTACCCCCTTTAACAAAAGCACATATTCATTGGGCTTAAGCTCTAGATTATCTCTTATGTGTATAGGTGGCACTATAATCCCAACTTCCCGGACAAGTTGTCTTCGCATCCCTTTTATGCGAGTTAGCAAATCCCCCCCCTGAGCTGTATCAACCAATGGGATAAGCCCGTAGCCTACCTCCAATTCCAGTATATCTACCGGCAATAATGCCTCGGGTGGTGCTTCCTCTTCCGGGGAAATTTCTTCTTCAGGCCTTTCCTCTGATATCGCCTTAAAACTTATCCACCCCAACGCACCTGTACCAATAGCAAGGATCATAAAGGGGACATGAGGTAGCCCAGGTATGAGCCCGAAAAAAAAGATGATAGCAGCGGCACTAAATATAGCCATGGGCTGAAAGGAAAGCTGCTCAGACAGGAGCTTTCCTATGGATTTGTCAGCCGCTGACTGTGTAACCACAATACCGGCTGCAGTAGATATAATGAGTGCTGGAATCTGCGAAACCAGCCCATCCCCTACGGTGAGCGTAGTATATGTCTTAAGCGCTTCCTCAAAAGGCATGTGCAATTGTAGAACACCTATTATTATTCCCCCAATTATGTTAATAAGTGTGATGATAATACCTGCAATGGCATCACCCCTTACGAATTTGGTAGCACCATCCATTGCACCATAAAGCTCAGCCTCTCTACTAATGAGCTCTCGCCTGGCCCTGGCATCCTCCTCTGTAATCATACCTGCATTTAGGTCAGCATCTATGGCCATCTGCTTGCCTGGCATGGCATCCAGGGTAAACCGTGCTGTAACTTCTCCTATTCTGGTAGCACCTTTGGTAATCACCACAAAATTTATCACTACAAAGATGAGAAAGATAACAAACCCAACTACATAACTCCCACCCACTACAAATTGGCCAAAGGCATTGATCACCCGTCCAGCAGCAAGCTCACCTTCAGAACCATGCAATAGTATTAGCCTGGTAGATGCTACATTTAATGAAAGACGATATAATGTCACTACAAGTAGCATCGATGGGAACACAGAAAAATCAAGGGGGTTTACCGTATACATAGACACCATAAGTATAACAAGCCCAATGGTTATGCTGAATGTAAGGAGGATGTCCAAGGCAAATGTGGGAAGTGGTATCAATAAGACTATAAAGACTACCATCACCCCAGCTGCCATCACTAAATCACTTGCAAATTTGGCGGGGAGTTTAAACAAAGATTCCTTTGGATTTGCCACCTATATCTCCTTCTTTATCCGATACACATAGGCCAGTATTTCTGCCACTGCCTTATACAGGTCTTCTGGAATTGCCTCACCCACCTCCACTGACTTATAGAGAAGTGAGGCCAAAGGTTTATCTTCTACAATAGGCACCCAAGACGACCTTGCAATTTCCTTTATCTTTTCTGCCAATACCCCTGCCCCCTTTGCCACAACCGTAGGCGCTATCATCTTGCCTCTTTCATATTGCAAAGCTATTGCCAGATGAGTGGGGTTGGTAATCACTACATCTGCCTTGGGCACTTCCTTCATCATTCTACGCCTGGCCATATGGAGCTGTATTGAGCGAATTCTGCTCTTTATCTGCGGATTACCCTCTGTCTGCTTCAGTTCTTCCTTAACTTCCTGCTTTGTCATCATTAAATCTTGTCTATGCTGCCATTTTTGAAAGGCATAGTCAGCAATGGCTATTATTATAAAGACCCAGAGTGCATCCCAGAGCAGGTGCATGGCAGCCTTAAAATACGTCAAAACAATGACGCCTGTATCACAATTTATTAGCGGTGGAAAAACAGGGATCTCTCTCTTTATAGCGCGCCAGGCAACCCATGTTATAATAATCAATATCAGTATACATTTTACCAGCAGTTCCAGGCTTCTTACAGAAAAAAACTTTTGTTTAATCCCTTTTATAGGATCCAGCTTGGAAAGCTTGGGTATTATTGGCTCTAGCGTCATCTGGAAGCCGACCTGAACGAAATTGGAGAAGAAACCAATCAAAAGAAATACAATGAATATGGGCAGTAACATAGCGCTCATATCGATAACAACCCGGTAGAAAAGCTCTACAAGAGAATCCCTGGTTCCATCCCAAATAAGGGTATTCCCGAAATAGAGCCTCGAAAACTTTATCATCTTGGAGGCTAGTAACGGGATATAGAAATAGAACGCCAATATGCTCGTAAAAAACAAAAAGGCTGTGGAAACCTCTATGCTCTTGGCTACCTGCCCTTTTTCCCTTGCGTCTCTTATTCGTTTTAAAGTAGGCTGTTCAGTGCGTTGTTGTCCGTCTTCACTCTCTTTTGGCATATCAGAATGAATGCGAAAAACATACCACAAAAGATCAACATCAGATGTTACAGATAGTAACCAGATAGAAATAACAGGTAAACACTCAGGTGCAAAGTAGGAAAGTGTTCAGGCATTGCTATTCACTACTCACTATTGACGCAGTCGTAAAAAGTAACTGAGCATGTCATTGCGAGGAGCTTAAGCGAC
>CAZVAH010000131.1:0-5730 GCA_964625035.1 uncultured Bacteriovoracaceae bacterium
AAAAGTAACTGAGCATGTCATTGCGAGGAGCGTAGCGACGAAGCAATCCCTCTGTCTCATCTACATTGACACAGAGGGCTTGCTCTGGGGTTCATACCATTGAATATGCAGACGATGAAGAGATTAAAGTGAAAAATTATTATTTGTAAAAAGAAAAACATTTCATTTTTTTGGAAAAATATTTCCATGCGAAGAGGGATAAAAATCATTATGACAAGCACAAAGCTGATATGCTATCATGCCAAAGGATGTCTTGAATTTCTTGGCACTAGATATGCATCGGAAGATGATTGTTTCTTAAAGAGTAGATTTTGTGGAGAAAAAAACACAAGTTATTATATATTGGCAGATATCTTTAACAAGAAAGCTGATTATTAATAGATTGTGAGAAAGGAGTAGCGTATGGAAATAACTGTCGGGATTTTCTTGGCATTATTTATTTTTGCATTTGCATGCGAATTTATAGACTCATCGCTCGGCATGGGATATGGAACAATCCTGACCCCCACACTCCTAATTATAGGCTTTGATCCCTTAGTAGTAGTTCCTGCAGTCTTACTTTCACAGGCCTTTGGGGGGTTATCAGCTTCGGTCTTTCACCATCAATTTGAAAATGTTTCATTTAGTAAAAACTCTATGGATTTAAAAATTGTTCTAATTATCGCCGGCTTTGGACTTATTGCAACTGTATGTGGAGCCCTGGTTTCCATTAATATCTCAAAACTGGTTTTGAAAACCTATATTGGCCTTCTTGTATTAGTGATGGGGATTTTTGTTTTGCGCAATAAGCCTTTTACCTTTTCATTTAGAAAGATGGCAGGGGTTGGTATAATAAGCGCATTCAATAAGGGTGTTTCTGGCGGAGGGTTTGGTCCTGTTGTGACTGGAGGGCAGGTTCTTGCAGGATATAAGCATAAAGCAGCAATCGGGGTGACGACCCTAGCCGAAGCGCCGATTTGTATATGTGGCTTTTTTACTTACATTATTGGAAGAACAGTCAAGGAACTTCAACCTCCCATACTAAGTATGCCTGTATCATCCTTCTTTCATTACATGTTTTCACCAAAGATGTTGCAATGGGAGCTCATAATTGCATTATTGCTTGGTTCAATACTTGTAGCCCCCTTTGGGGCCTTTACCACAAGAATTTTAAGTAGAAAAGCAAAAATGCACTATATTCTCGGCATCTTGATTATCACTTTAGGAGCATTGACACTTATAAAGACTTGGTTCTGATTTTGTGCATATATCTTGGAAAGGTAGGTGGAAACCATGAGTCCGTACAGGCTTTCATATCTTAAGGAGCTGGAATCAGAATCAATCTATATTATCCGAGAGGTGGTGGCTGAGTTTAAAAATCCGGTCATGCTCTATTCTGTAGGAAAGGATTCCAGTGTAATGGTGAGGCTGGCTCAGCGGGCATTTTATCCTGCAAAATTCCCTTTCCCTCTCATGCATGTCGATACTGGATATAAATTTCCCGAGATGTATGAATTTCGTGACAAATTCTGCAAAAAAATAGGAGCAAAGCTCATCGTAGAGCGTAATGAGGAATGGATTGCCAAGGGGTGCCATCCCTTAAAGACGGGGATTGAGAAATGTTGTTCATACTTAAAAACCCAGGGCCTGTTAGATGCTTTGAAAAAGCATGGGTTTGATGCTGCTTTTGGTGGGGCCAGGAGGGAGGAGGAAAAATCACGGGCCAAGGAACGTGTGTTCTCTCTCAGGGATGAATTTGGCCAGTGGGATCCCAAGAACCAGCGTCCAGAGCTTTGGGATCTTTATAATGCATGGATAAATGAAGGACAAAGTGTCCGTGTATTTCCTTTGAGTAATTGGACCGAGCATGACATATGGCAGTACATCAAACTCGAAAATATCCCGGTAGTGCCTCTCTATTTTGCAAAAAAGCGGGAGATCATAAGGAAAAACAACAGATTAATTCCAGTTTCATATTACTCCAATGAGAATAATAACACACATTCTGAAATTGAAAATTATCAAACCGAGACAGTGATGTGTCGTTTCAGGACATTGGGCTGTGTGCCTTGTACCGGGGCGATAGAGTCTTATGCAACAACGCTTGATGATATTATTAAAGAGGTGGATGAGGTCAAAAAATCGGAAAGGGAAAATCGTCTTATCGATACTACGGGCGATTCCGCAATGGAAGACAAAAAGAAGCAAGGGTATTTTTGATGGGAGACAGAGAAAAGACCTTAGTTCGTCTTGTCACTACCGGCAGTGTGGACGATGGTAAATCTACGCTTATAGGTCGGCTTTTATATGAAACGCACTCTATCTTGGAGGACCAGTATGCTGCCGTAGAGAAAACATCAAAAAAGAAAGGCTATGATGATGTAGACCTTGCCCTTTTGCTTGATGGACTTTCCGCAGAAAGACAGCAGGGCATTACCATTGATGTTGCACACATATATTTTGAAACCCCCACTCGGAAGTTTATTATCGCGGATTCGCCCGGACATGTACAGTATACCCGCAACATGGTGACAGGTGCATCTAATTCAGAACTTGCAATTATCTTGATTGATGCGAGAAATGGTGTGTTGACTCAGTCCAAGAGACACGGTTTTCTCGTTTCCCTTCTCCAGATTCCCCATTTGATTGTCGCCATAAATAAGATGGATCTTGTTGATTATTCAGAGGAGGTCTATCAGGAGATCATGACAGAATACGAAGAATTCTCTGCAAAGCTGAATATCCATGATATTATGTTTATTCCTGTTTCAGCCCTCAAGGGCGATAATGTTGTGCGCAAAAGTAATCGAATGCCCTGGTATGATGGCCCTTCACTTTTGCACTATCTGGAAAATGCCCATGTAGCTGCAGACAAAAATCTGGTTGATTTTAGATTTCCTGTCCAGTATGTAATCAGACCCCATCTTGATTTTAGGGGGTATGCAGGGAGAATATCATCCGGTACAATCAGCCCTGAAGAAGAGATTGTGGTATTACCCTCAGGCAGAAATAGCAGGGTTAAATCAATCATTACCTATGATGGTGAATTACCGGAAGCATTTGCAGGGCAGTCTGTAGTGCTCACCTTACATGATGAGATTGATGTGAGCAGGGGTGATATGATTGTTCGTACACACAATCTTCCTCAGGCAGGCAATCATTTTGAGGCCATGATATGCTGGATGGACGAAAAGCCAATGGTAAAAGACTCCCCCTATATCTTTAAACATACCACAAAAGATTTAAGGGCCTTTATTACAAAGCTGTCGTATAAGATAGATATGAATACCCTTCACAGGCAGACAACCGATACATTTGAACTTAACGACATTGGCAGGGTGGAGCTAAAGACATCTCTGCCCATATTTTTTGATCCGTTTAACGTCAATTCTAAAACAGGGAGCTTTATTCTCATAGACCCTCTTACAAATAATACAGTTGCTGCGGGTATGATAAGGGGTGTGGTAAAGACCGTTGAAGACGTTCTTGAGGATGTAAGCATTGAGGAAGGGACACAGAAAAAATCCCCTCATATTGTCTGGAAAGGGTGGAATATTCCCCGAGGGACGAGGGAAGACAGGAACAGGCATAAGGCAGTAGTATTGTGGTTTACAGGATACTCTGGCTCGGGTAAATCAACAATTGCCAAAGTGCTTGAAGAAAAATTATTTAAAATGGGTTGCCAGACAATGGTCTTGGATGGTGACAACCTGCGCCATGGTCTTTGCAGTGACCTGGGGTTTTCTCAAAAAGAAAGGTCCGAAAATATCCGAAGGGCAGGAGAGACTGCGCATCTCTTTTTTGAACATGGAAATATTGTCGCATGCTCTTTCATATCACCATATAGAGCAGACAGGGCATTCGTAAGGTCATTATTCCCAACCGATCGGTTTTTGGAAATATATGTGAAATGCGACTTAGAAGAGTGCAAAAGACGTGACCCCAACGGGCTGTATAAAAAGGCACTAAGTGGAGAGATAGAGAAATTTACTGGAGTTTCACATCCTTATGAGGAACCAGAGGAGCCGGAACTTGTCCTTGAGACTGATAATCTTTCTCTGGAGCAATGTGTTGAAAATCTCATCTTATATCTTCAAAAGAAAAATATAATTTGAGGCAAGGTAACGCTACTTATAGTGTTCGTAAAAATGTCGGAAATATGGCATGATGCCATAGTTTATAAGAAATCGAGCCGCTGTGTATTAAATATGCATAGTAAGTAGAAAAGAGTAGATTCTGGAGGGCATTTATGGAGAAAAAACACAGGATTTTGTTTGCGGTACCAGGCTTGTATGGTCATGCAGCTGCTTCACTTGCAATAGCAAAGCATTTAATAGCAAAAGGGCACAGGGTTGGTTATTGCACTGGGAGCCCTGTAGAACCAATGCTAAGGAAAGCTGGCGTACATGATTTTTATCCCCGAGATAAGTATCAGGCCGCTATGGATAAAGTCGCATTTGAGAAGGGTGTTTATGAGTGGTGTTATAATGCTGCCAAAGTTTTCACACGTGAAGTTATTGAGGATATATTCCAAGAGCTGACAGATGCATTTGAATCATTTAGGCCTGATGTGGTATATATTGATGTTGTAGATTTACTTGCTGTACCAATTGCTGTGAAGTTTAATGTCCCTTATGCTCATGGCAGTGGGATTCCCCTTTTCTATCTTGAGAAGGATATCCCTCCTATGGGAACAGGATGGGATTTCAATACCCCCAGGCTCAATCGCTTGAAGTTAATACTATATCTTTGTCGTACTGCGCCATTTGCGTTTAAGGTATATCTGAATCTAAAAAAGGTATTGGAGACAGCTGATCCTGCTTGGAAGACACATTTTCTCAGAGGGGTCTCTCCATATTTGTTTATGTTTTTTACAACAGATAAAGTTGAATACCCTCGTGAGTTATTTGTCCCTGAAATCTTTTATATAGGGCCATCTGTTTTGGAACCGGATGAAGATCAACTTCCTGATTTCCCCTGGGAAAGACTGGATGAGAGTCGTCCTCTGATCTATGTTGCGACAGGTACCATGTATTACGACAAGTATAAAAAGTTTTATAAAAATACATTAAAAGCTTTAGCCAAAGATAATTTCCCATATCCCATTCAGGTAGTCATGGCAGTAGGGAAGGGGCACTCAATAGATGAACTTGGGGAAATCCCGCCAAATTTCATAGTGGTTGAATATGCCCCACAGATCAAGCTTATACCCAAAGCAAGTGTTGTGGTAACCCATGGGGGGGTCTTAACAATTAACGAGGCATTGCTTCAGGGAAAGCCTATGCTTGTGGTAGCCCTTGGCGGAGATAGAATTGAGATGGCGCAAAGGATGGCCTATAATGGCGCAGGCATACGGCTTGACCCCCAAAAGGCCACAGCATGGAGGATTCGAAGGGATATAATTCAACTACTTAAGTATCCCAAATATACCAGGGCAGCAGAGGGGATTATGCATTCATATAAAAGATGTGGTGGAGCCAGAACCGGAGCAGATTTGATCCTTTATCTGGCAGATACTCAGAAACCGATTCAGAGAAAAGAAGGCGCGCCCATAACAATAGAAGGCATCGAGGATCTTCCGGAATATATTGAGTAACCACACTACGTGTGGGTCCCATATTTTGTCTTCGCTTCGCTCGCAATGACAATACACGTATTATGCAGATATCTCGGTTTGTATGTGTCTCTCTTTTTATTGGTTTGTCAAATCATTACAAACTTTTAATGTCTTCTCCACCACCTCATCCATAT
>CAZVAH010000132.1:0-750 GCA_964625035.1 uncultured Bacteriovoracaceae bacterium
TCTGTATGTCGTATAATGGATTATGGAAAGTATAGGTATGAACAGACAAAAAAGATGCATCAAGCAAAAAAGAAGCAAACAACAATAGTTGTAAAAGAGATGAAATTTAGGCCTAAAACGGATGAACATGATTACCAGTTTAAACTAAAACATATAAGACGGTTTTTGGAGGCGAAAAATAAGGTCAAAGTGGCGATATTCTTTAGGGGAAGGGAAATTGCCTATCAGGATAAGGGATTGGAGATGTTGGCCAGGGTGAAAGAGGAGACCTCTGATATTGGTGTGATTGAGAGTGAACCGAAGAGAGAAGGAAGAAATTTATTCATGATGCTTTCCCCAAAGAGTTGAGCAGGAGTTTAATATGAAACAGAAGACAAATAGAAGTGCAGCAAAGAGGTTTGCAACTACAGCTAGTGGTAAGTTTAAAAGAAACAAGGCTTGTAAAAGTCATTTGTTGAGCAATAAGGCAAGAAAACGTAAAAGGAATTTGAAGAAAAGCACACTAGTAGATTCTGCAAATTTATCCGGTATAAAAAGGATGTTGCCATACTGTAACAAGGGGTAGATAGCTATGCGTGTCAAGAGAGGCAAAATCGGTACAAGAAAAAGAAAAAAAACTCATAAGATGACAAAAGGTTATAGAGGAGGCAGAGGCAACCTTCTGCGCGCTGCAAAGGAGAGCTTAAATAAAGGCTTGTTGTATGCATACAGAGATAGATATCTCCGAACCATTCTGAGTAGGAAGCGCTA
>CAZVAH010000132.1:760-5725 GCA_964625035.1 uncultured Bacteriovoracaceae bacterium
GATAAATGCTGCACTTAAGTCAAATGGATCAAGGTATTCGTGGTTTATAAATGCCTTGAAGAACTCAGATGCCATCCTCGACAGAAAGATACTTTCAGATATTGCAATAACAGACCCTGAAGGTTTCTCTTTTATTGTTACCTCAGTTGCAAGGGATTAGATGGAAAGACAGTTAGAAGAGATTAAATCCTCCTTTAAACAGACCCTTAAGAAGGCCAGTAATGAAAAAGAGTTAGAAAAAATACGTGTAGAATACCTTGGGAGAAAAGGGGTTCTTACATCTATCCTTAGGAAGATGGGGACAATAGACCCTAAGGAACGCCCAGGGATAGGGAGGCTTTCTAACCAGTTAAAATTATTTATGCAAGAAGGCCTCACTGCAAGGCTGGAAGAATTTGAGAGTGCTACGGCAAAGACTGGCATAGATGTAACCCTGCCAGGTAGGACCCTAAGAAGGGGGCGCGTACATATACTGAATCAGGTATTAGCTGAGATAGAGGACATATTTGCGGACCTTGGATTCTTAGTGGCATCAGGCCCTGAGGTGGAGGATGACTATCATAACTTTGAGGCATTGAATATACCCCTGTATCATCCGGCAAGGGATATGCAGGCCACCTTCTATTTCTCAGATAATATATTGCTTCGTACCCAGACATCACCTGTCCAAATAAGGGTAATGGAGAAAGATGAATTACCCATAAGGGTTATTGCCCCTGGCAAGGTATACAGGTCTGATTCAGATGTAAGCCACACCCCCATGTTTCACCAGGTGGAGGGGCTATGGGTGGAAGAAGGTATTACATTCGCCCATCTAAAGGGCGTGATTGAGACCTTTGTACATGCCCTATTTGGCCTTGATGTGCCCATGCGTTTCAGGCCATCGTTTTTTCCGTTTACAGAGCCCTCTGCAGAGGTAGATATGGGTTGCGTAATATGCAGAGGTAAAGGCTGCAGGGTGTGTGGAGATACTGGATGGCTCGAGATACTTGGTAGTGGTATGGTAGATCCTGTTGTATTTAATTATGTAGGTATAGATCCTGAGAAGGTTACGGGTTTTGCCTTTGGTCTAGGTGTGGAAAGGGTAGCCATGTTAAAGTATGGCATCGATGATATAAGGCTATTCTTTGATAATGATATCCGGTTTCTTACACAATTTTAAAGAGATATAAGATTTGGCCTATGAGAATCAGTTTTAATTGGATATCGGATTTTGTGGATATAGATGCAGATCCATCTGCTGTAGCAGATGCCTTGACATTATCTGGTACAGAGGTGGAGGAGATAGACCATGTAACAATACCTGAAGAGGTAGTATGTGCTCGCATAATAGAGAAGGAACCCCATCCAAATGCAGACAGTCTCCATCTGTGTAAAGTGGATACAGGTGGTGAAGAGTTACAGATAGTATGTGGGGCACCAAATGTGAGGCAGGGGATGCTTACTGCACTGGCCCCTATAGGCACAAAGCTTGGTGATTCCATGGTTGTGAAAAAGGCGAAGATAAGGGGTGTAGATTCTTATGGTGTCCTGGCATCTGAAAGGGAATTGGGGCTCACAGATGATCACACTGGCATCATGGAGATAGAAGATAAAAGTATCTGCCCAGGAGACATACTGATTGATAAGTTAAAATTGGAGGATTGGGTATTTGACATAAGTGTTACCCCTAACAGAGGAGACTGTCTCTCAGTAATAGGTATCGCCAGGGAATTAGCTGCTATATTTAACACCAGTATGAAATATTCGCCCATAGAGCCAGAAGAAGATAAAATTCCAATAGATACAGCGCTTTCTGTAGAGATAGAGGCAGTAGATGCCTGCCCCAGGTATTGTGCCAGGGTCTTGAAGGGGCTGCATGTCGCTAAGAGTCCATTTTGGATGCGGAGACGCCTATTCCTTTCAGGGGCAAGGGCAATAAATAATGTGGTAGATATAACCAACTATGTAATGCTGGAATGTGGACAGCCATTGCATGCATTTGATTATGACTTAATTGGCGAGCATACAATTGTAGTGCGAAAGGCCTATGATGGAGAGACCTTTGTAACCTTGGACTCCACCGAAAGGTCCCTACTTAAGGATGCTTTGCTTATCTGTGATAAAGAAAAGGCAGTTGCCCTTGCAGGTATTATGGGTGGCGAAAATTCTGAGATGTCAGATGACAGCAAAGAGGTAGTCCTGGAGAGTGCATATTTTGATCCTGTGCAGGTTCGCAAGACATCAAGCAGGCTAAACCTTTCTACAGAGGCATCCTACAGGTTTGAGAGGGGTGTAGACCCGGATGGGCAAAAAAAGGCTGTAGACAGGGCAGCCTCTCTTATGGCCCGGCTAGCTGATGCAAGGGTCTTGAAGGGTGTTATAGATGTAAATCATTTGGAGTCTGCTCCTAGAAAGATATATTTGAGAAAGAAGAGATTAGAGAAGATCCTTGGGGCAAGTAATGTCAAAATATCCAAGGTAGAAGCCATATTCAAAGGGCTTGGTTTTGAGATAACCAGTGATGAAGGGGGATGGGGAATTATTGCCCCCTTATTCAGGCACGATATTGAACGAGAGATAGATTTGATAGAAGAATATGTAAGGATAGATGGTATGGACAATGTCCCATCGGATCTACCCAGATTTGAACCTCAGATTAAACCATCTGATGTTTTAAAATTAAGAGATATACGCACTACCTTGAGTGCTATGGGGTTTAATGAGGTAATAACATATTCATTTATCTCTCCAAGGTGGGGGGAATGGTTTAAGGACAGGTATCTGGAGTTGAAAAACCCCATCTCAGATGAGATGGCTATTATGCGTACATCTTTGATCCCCGGGCTTGCATCTGTGGTAGCGAGGAATAAGCGGATTCAACTAAGAGACGTGCATATCTTTGAGATAGGCAAATGTTTCTTGCCTGTTCAGGACAATTCGCATCTTCCAACAGAGATAGAGCGGCTTGGTATTGCCAGTTCAGGTTCAAGAAAGAAGTTGCACTGGTCTGAAGAGGCAGGCCAGGTGGATTTCTATGATATGAAGGGGATAGTGGAGTCTATAGTCCCGGATATAGAATTCAGGCCGTCCAACCATATATTTTTTACCCCTGGTATTCAGGCAGATGTATATTCAGGCTCCGGGCTTATAGGCTACATAGGTGCCCTGAATCCAGACATAATTGAATACCTTGACCTGTCAGATGATATATATGTAATGGAGATTGAACTAGAGACTTTGCTCATCAGAAAACCTGCGGAGATAGGTCCTTTACCCAGGTTTCCTTCTATATGCAGAGATATTTCGCTGGTGGTGGATAGTAATATCATATATGAAGATATTGAAGGTGTAATATTATCTAAAGGGATTAAGGATTTGAGGCAGATTGAAGTGATTGATGTGTATCGTGGAGAAAAGTTGCCTCAAGACAAAAATGGGATCACCTTAAGAATTACCTATCAATCTGCGACCAAGACCCTGGAGGATAAGGTGATAAACAAATGGCAAAAGGTGATATTGGATACCTTGAGAGAAAAACTCGGGATATACCTAAGGCAGACATAACAGTCATTGTCTTGATTGTAGTCGCTTTTGGCGTACTAGTTCTACCTGGAACTGCCTTTTCAGAATATATTATTACCACTGAACACGGCAAAGTCTCAGCACAGACATATTGGATTTTAAGAGACAGGCTTTATCTGAAAGACAAGGGCAATTTGACTTCTGTACCGCTTAGGGAGATGAAGTCTATAGAGGGGGGGGCTTCTAGCGATCTAGAAAGGGATCTCCATAAAGAGGCCCTTTCTAGATTTTCGGTCCAACTCAAGGATCTGATGGACACAGAGATCCTCCTGCTTAAGATCGATAGTAAAAACACTGAACTTTTGGGCCATATTAGAGAGTTAAAAGCATCTGGCAGGCGCAGCTCTGAATTCAAAAAGGTCAAGAAAAGAGCAGGTAAACAGCTTGATTTTGTTGAGAAAGAGGTAATGATCCTGAAACAAAGTTGGGAGGATATAACCCTCCCGGATAAGAGCCTGGTAATACTTCGGGATATAAAGGTGCTCAGGTTAAGCTCGTTGGTTCTCCACATAAGAGATAGTAAGAGATTTATAAAATCAGGGGATCCCACAGATATGGACTATTCTATAGAGCACTTAAGACAGAGCAGTATTTTTGAGGAACGGTTTAAAAGGTTATTATCTTCTAATTCTGTCCTGGCCGGGAAGTAAGTGCCAAGAAGGCGACCTTGAATTATGAATTATTTTCCGGGCTCAGGCTTTCACCGGAGATTATTTTTGTGCATTCTTGTTTTGTAATTTCACCACAATAATAATCATAAGCAGTCTTTATCATCTGCATCGCAGTTTGCATGGCACCCTCTAGCATATCATTGATATTGCATACCTTCTCTTTCCCTGTAGAGGGGGTCTTGTATTTAAGGTTGTCTTTTATCACAATGTCCTCTGTCTTTAGATTTGCATAAAAAAGTCCCAGGTATGTTTTGTCCTTTAGTATGCCCAGCTTATTTAAGAGACAGGCTATTTTGAATGCGGTTTCGCTTCTAAATAATCGGTTAAAAAATTGCTGCCTTTTTAAAGTCCTTTTTATCTGGGAGGCTGAAAGGCCAAACTCTCTTGAAACTATTTTAGTAAAGGTCAATTCTTCAATCAAATAAGCCCTGATGAGTTTACCCATCAGAAAATCCGGATTCAATCTATTATCAATACAGGTTTCTATATGTCTGTGCATGTATGTAGCGCTATCTGTCTTGTCGAGGTCTTTATCAGAGTAATCTCTTGCAATGGAATCAATTACAGGGTGGAATGTTATGTCAAAGGCACAATGAGTAATGTAGCCCAGGGTAAAGGCCAGATCCTTCTTGTCTTTCGAGGTCTCAAGGATTTCCAGGATGATTTTATTTGTGGGATATCCATCTCTTCCATGGAGTTTTTCAGAGACTATATTAACACTGTCTTTTGT
>CAZVAH010000133.1:0-5713 GCA_964625035.1 uncultured Bacteriovoracaceae bacterium
CCTTAAAAGATCTAGACGAATCGGGCATTGTCAGGATAGGCGCAGAGGTTAAGACAGGCGACATCCTTGCTGGGAAGGTGACTCCAAAGGGGGAGACCCAACTCTCTCCAGAGGAGAAGCTTTTAAAGGCAATATTTGGAGAGAAGGCGAGCGAGGTTAAGGACTCCTCCCTTAGAGTCCCGCCGGGGATAGAAGGGATTGTAATTGATACCAAGATCTTTACCAGACGTGGTCAGAGCAAAGATGAAAGGACTCTTCAGTTAGAGACTATAGAAGTTGAGAAATTGAGGAAGGACCGGGAAGATGAAATAAACATTGTCTCTATGGTTGCTAGAAATAGGATCGAGGGTTTGCTCACAGGAAGGAAATTAGCAGCACCTGTACTGAGCCACCTTGGGGATAAGATTATTGCAAAATCTGGTAAGGTTATTACAAAGGAGATGTTAGATCTTCTCCACATAGAGGATTTCAAGGATATACGACCAAAGGATAATCTTGAGATAGAGCAAGAGGTAGAAGATATAATAACGCGTCTTGATTATCAGCAGAAATTTATACAGAAATTATATGATTCTAAGATCGAGAAACTGAGCGAAGGAGATGAGCTCCCTCCTGGTGTCAATAAGATGGTAAGGGTTTATATTGCAATAAAGAGGAAGCTATCTGTGGGAGATAAGATGGCAGGCAGACATGGCAATAAGGGTGTTATCTCTCGAATTCTTCCGGAAGAGGATATGCCGTTTTTTGAAGATGGCGCTTCTGTTGATATTGTTCTTAATCCACTTGGTGTCCCTTCCAGGATGAATGTTGGCCAGATCTTAGAAGCCCATCTTGGGTGGGCCGCGGCTGGTATAGGCAAGGCTATAGATAAGATGATAGAACATGGCTATTCTTCAGATAAGATAAGGTCATTTCTTAAACGGGTATATTCATCAAAAAGGGCGGACAAGATATTGAAGGATATATCTAGGGATGAATTGACAGGGCTTCTACAAAAGATTAGAGATGATGGTCTGTCTGTGTCTGTTCCTGTTTTTAATTCCGCATCAGAGGCCGATATCAAATCATTGATGGATATAGCAGGCATTACTGATGGGGGGAGAGTTACCCTATATGATGGGAGAACAGGCGAGCCTTTTGATAGAAAGGTGACGGTTGGAGTGATGTATATGCTGAAACTTCACCATCTTGTGGATGACAAGATCCATGCAAGGTCTATTGGACCATATTCTCTTGTCACCCAGCAGCCTCTCGGTGGGAAGGCACAGTTTGGAGGCCAGCGCCTAGGGGAGATGGAGGTCTGGGCAGTGGAGGCCTATGGTGCTGCGCACTCACTTCAGGAGTTTTTAACTGTTAAGTCAGATGATGTGGCGGGTAGAACCAGGATGTATGAGTCTATTGTAAGGGGGCATCATGAATTAGAGCCGGGACTGCCGGAATCCTTTAATGTCCTTTTGAGGGAAATCAAGAGTCTTGGTCTGGATATAAGTCTCATCGAAGGCCAGGGATAGACAACAAAATAATACAAGGAGGCAAGATTGGAAGACCTATATAGCTATTTTGAAAAACCTAAGGACCCTTCCAGTTATATGGCCGTAAGGATTGGCTTGGCATCTCCGGAGAAGATCAGGGCCTGGTCCTATGGCGAGGTGAAGAAACCTGAGACTATAAATTACAGGACATTCAAACCTGAACGTGACGGTTTGTTTTGTGCAAAGATATTCGGGCCTGTAAAGAGTTATGAATGTCTCTGCGGCAAGTATAAACGGATGAAGCATCGTGGGGTAGTGTGTGAGAAATGCGGGGTGGAGGTTATTGATTCAAAGGTAAGGAGGGAAAGGCTAGGTCATATAGAGCTGGCAACACCTGTGGCCCATATATGGTTCTTAAAGAGCCTACCTAGTAGGATTGGAGGGATTTTAGATCTTACCCTTAAAGAGGTGGAAAGAGTTCTTTATTTCGAGAGTTATATTGTTATAGATCCCAAGGATACTCCGTTGCACGAGAAAGAACTTCTCACAGAAGAGAAGTACAGGACGGATGTAGATAGATATGGGATAGGTAGCTTTGTGGCCAAGATGGGTGCTGATGCGATAAATGATCTTATAGAGAAATTAGATATAGTAGCTCTTTCTCATACGCTAAAGGAAGAGCTTAGGGAAACAAAGAGTGAGGCAAAGAAGAAGAAACTCTCAAAACGCTTGCGGATGGTAAATGCCTTTAAAGGAATAGACCCTGATGAGCTTATAGCCTTTGTGGAGGATAGATTTCATCTAGAGAAAGATGAGCAGTTCAGGCGGGCATTAGGTGAGGTCTTAACTGAATGTCGGAGGGTTGTAAAACAGTGGGGTGAGGCAGCTAGCTTTGATGAGAGAAAGAAGATTATTCCAAGTATAAATGGGGTAATAGAGCGCTTGGTGGGATCCAGGCATCTCTCTTACGATGAGATCGATTATTTAAAGAGGTGGCAGGATCCATCATGGATGATATTAAAGATCATTCCTGTTCTTCCTCCTGATCTGAGGCCGCTGGTTCCACTAGATGGTGGCAGGTTTGCTACATCTGACCTTAATGATTTGTACAGGAGGGTAATAAATAGGAATAACAGGCTCAAGCGTTTGATGGAACTCAATGCCCCTGATATCATTTTAAGAAACGAAAAGAGGATGCTTCAGGAGGCCGTAGATGTACTTTTTGATAACGGCAGGCGCGGCAGGGTTATTACCGGTGCAAACCGCAGACCTCTAAAGTCATTGTCTGACATGCTTAAAGGTAAACAGGGGCGTTTCAGACAGAATCTCTTAGGGAAGAGGGTGGATTATTCAGGGAGGTCTGTTATTACAGCTGGGCCGGATTTGCGTCTTCATCAATGTGGATTGCCTAAAAAGATGGCAATTGAGTTATTCAAGCCTTTTATATACCACAAGCTTGAGGAAAAGGGGCATGTAAGCACGATAAAGAGTGCGAAACGAATGGTAGAGACTGAGAGCCCTGAGGTTTGGGAGTCTCTTGCGGAGATAGTCACAGAATATCCTGTTCTCTTAAACCGCGCACCCACCCTGCATAGGCTTGGTATTCAGGCATTTGAGCCTGTCTTGATTGAAAGTAAGGCTATCCAGTTGCATCCCCTTGTGTGCCCTGCATTTAATGCAGATTTTGATGGCGATCAGATGGCTGTTCATGTACCTCTGAGCGTAGAGGCACAGGTAGAAGCCAGGGTACTTATGATGTCTACGAACAATGTTCTTTCTCCAGCCCACGGGAAACCTATCATTGTACCTACCCAGGATATAGTCTTGGGCGTTTACTATCTCACCGTGGAAAGACTCCATGCAAAAGGGGAAGGGATGATATTTTACGCCCCTGAAGAGGTTCGTTCTGCTTTGGATGCAGGTGTTATATCAAAGCATGCCAGGATAAAGGTAAGGATAGATGGCAAATTGGTGGAGACAACAGTTGGGCGTGTGATATTTAGTGAGATAGTGCCTGATGAGATACCATTTGAGATGATAAACAAGCCTATGACAAAAAAGGCCTTAGCTGACTTGGTAGATATAAGCTTCAAGGTGGCAGGAGATAAAAAGACTGTACTCTTAGCAGATAGGGTTAAAGATCTAGGGTACAAGCATGCTACATCTGCCGGCATATCTATTAGCATAGAAGATATGGTGATTCCCGAGACCAAGCAGAAGTTTATAGATGAGGCCAAGAAGGAAGTCACCGATATCACTACACAGTATAATGAAGGTCTTATCACTGATGGAGAACGTTATAATAAGATTGTGGATATCTGGACAAAGGTTACAGATAGAATTGCAACTGATATGATGGAGGCCATCAAAAAGGATGCGACTGCGAGGCCAGACGGGATCACAGATGAGATTTCATCCTTTAATCCTTTATTCATGATGGCAGATTCTGGCGCAAGGGGATCCGCACAACAGATAAGGCAGTTAGCAGGTATTCGCGGTTTGATGGCCAAACCCTCGGGTGAGATTATTGAAACACCTATAGAATCTAATTTCAGAGAAGGTTTGGATGTATTGGAATATTTTATCTCCACACATGGGGCCAGGAAGGGGCTTGCAGATACTGCCTTGAAGACTGCAAATTCCGGGTATCTTACCAGACGCTTGGTAGATATAGCCCATGATGTGATTATAACAGAAGAGGATTGCGGGGTCCTTGATGGGATAGAGATAGAGGCCTTAATTGAAGGGGGAGAGATAATTCAGACTGTAGGGGAAAGGGTCCTTGGCAGGGTTGCACTAGATGACATAAGAGACCCCTACACAGGGGAGTTGATTGTACCAGCTAATACAATGATTGGCGAAGAACATGTGGCAAAGATGAATGATGCCGGGATCGAAAGGGTTGTTATAAGGTCTGTGCTCACCTGCAGGGCAAAACATGGTGTGTGTGTAAAATGTTATGGTAAGGATCTTGCTCGTGGAAGGATGGTGAATATAGGAGAGGCAGCGGGGATTATTGCTGCTCAGTCTATTGGAGAGCCGGGTACTCAGCTTACCATGAGGACCTTTCATGTAGGAGGCACCGCTACAGTAATAGAGCAGTCCAACATTCAGTTTAACCATTCGGGAACAGTTAGATACAAGAATTTGAAGGTTACAAAGGGCAGGAACGATGAGATTATAGCTACGAACCGCAATGGCATGGTTGCCCTAGAGGATGAAAATGGGAGAGAGAGAGAATCATATCATATAGTGTATGGAGCAAAGATAATGGTGGAAGATGGTGCCAAGGTTAGCCCAGGGACTTTACTGGCCGAATGGGACCCATACACCACTCCTATCCTTGCGGATGTTTCTGGCAAGCTCAAGTTTGGTGATGTGATAGAGGATATGACTATACAAGAGCACATCGATGAGGTAACGGGGTTAAGCCATACTGTAGTTATAGAACCTAAAGATCCGGAGTTGCGTCCCAGGGTATGGATTACAGATGATGCAGGAAAGACTGTTAAAATCCCCGGGACTAAGGCTCAGGCCAGATACTCTCTGCCTGTTGGTGCCCATATGTTTGTAAAAAGTGGTAATGATGTATATCCAGGGGACGTCTTGGCAAAGATTCCAAGGGGGACTACAAAGACCAGGGATATAACCGGGGGGTTGCCTAGGGTTGTAGAACTCTTCGAGGCAAGAAGGCCAAAGGAATGTGCAGTGGTAACAGAGATTGATGGAGAGATCTCCTTTGGTAAGGACATGAAGGGCAAGCGCAAGGTTATTGTTACACCGGAGGTAGGAGAGGCCAAAGAGTATATGATCCCTAAAACAAAACATATAGCCGTACATGAAGGTGACTATGTTCATTCAGGAGAACCTTTAATGGATGGTTCTGTAGATCCCCACGATATCTTGAAGATCAGGGGAGAAAAAGATCTGGCAAAGTATCTGGTGAATGAGGTTCAGGAGGTATACAGGCTTCAGGGTGTGAGGATAAATGACAAACACATTGAGGTAATTGTAAGGCAGATGCTAAAGCGGGTTATGATAAAAGATGCTGGTGATACTAATTTTATTGAGGGCGAATTTGCAGAAAAACGTATGTTTAATGAGGAGAATGAACGTGTGGTAGCTGCAGGCGGGAAACCGGCTATTGCCACACCACATTTGTTAGGGATTACAAAGGCAAGTTTGAATACGGAAAGCTTTATTTCAGCCGCATCTTTCCAGGAGACCACAAGGGTTCTCAC
>CAZVAH010000134.1:0-5711 GCA_964625035.1 uncultured Bacteriovoracaceae bacterium
CCATCTGGGGTCTGCACCTGGGAGGTTGCACCAAGGGTTGCATCCCAGGGGGTTATGGGAAGCTCAGTGACAATATTTAAACCCTCTAATCGATATCTTGGATGAGGGGCTATCTTCACGTTAAGATACAGGTCCCCAGAACCTCCTGGGCCCATATTCCCCTGGCCTGCAAGTCTTATCTTCATACCGTCATGAGCCCCAGCAGGAATCTTTACATTAAGTCGTTTTGTACCTCCTTTTGAGTCCGAAAGAATTATTTCTTTTTTTGTGCCTTTATGGGCTTCTTCCAGAGATATGGTGAGTTTAGTCTCTAAGTTGCTTCCCTTTGGAGAGGCAGTCCTGTATGAGGATTGCTGGCCCATACCCAAATCCCCAAACAATGTCTCGAAGAAGTCAGAGAATGCCCCCCCATGACTTTCGCCTGAACCAAAATCAAACGTAAATGTCCTGCTACCTCCTCTTTTGCCCTGGGTACCAAAAGGGAACCCTCCAAATATGTTTTCAAAACCTGGTGGGGGTGTGAATTCCTGACCTTCCTGCCAGTTGCCCCCGAGTGCATCATAACGGCTACGTTTCTTGGGATCGTTAAGGACCTCATAGGCCTCTCCGATCTCTTTAAAGAGCCTCTCTGAGTCTGGGTTGCCCCTGTTTGCATCTGGGTGATGTTTCCTTGCAAGCCTTCTATAAGCCTTTTTTATCTCATCCTTGCTTGCTTTCTTATCTACCCCGAGTATCTTATAATAATCTTTGTATTCCACTGAGAATCGCCTCTTTACAGTACTATACCATTAATTACTTAGGAGTGCATTACCCAAAAATCAAGATAACAAGTGCGGATTAGAGATGTACTATGTTGCCATAGCTCTATCTATCCTTGTATTTGGAAGTCTCTCTTCAATTGGGCTCATAATAATGGATGGAATATTATGTAGTTCTTTGGTGAGCATATCGAGATCTTCTATAGCAGCAATGGCTTTTTCACAATAAGAGTTTGCCTCTAACCTGCTTTTGTCTAAAATGTCACGACTCAAATAAGGGATAATCAGGTTTTGTCTTTCTTCAGGATCAGATATAAGATTTAATCTTGCCACCACCTCAGGTTGCTCTTTAAAGATATAAATCAAAGGTAGAGTTGTTTTCCCTTCTGCAATGTCATTAAATGCATCTTTATTATCTTCCTCATTAGGATACAAATTTATGATGTCATCCACAATTTGGAAAGCTATGCCTATATATCTCCCATAGGCAGCAAGTGCATCTAGCTGTAGTTGCGGTAGATCAACCAGGATACCGGGTGCACTGGAACAGAATTCAAAAAGAGAAGCAGTCTTCATGTATATAATATCCAGATATACATCCATATTGCTATGGAATATCTTTGTGTATTCAAGTTCTTTAAGCTCACCTGTAGCCATCTTTTTTGTGGTCTTAATCAGATTGAGTGCAAGCTTGAGGTTGCCAAGGGTTAGCATTAATTCTAAGGCCGATGCAACCATATAGTCTCCAGAGAGCAGTGCAGGCTTGTCTCCAAACACCTGGTTAGCTGTGGGCCTGGAGCGTCTAATCGTTGTTCCGTCCACTATGTCATCATGGAGGAGACTTGCATTATGGAGGAGTTCTACTGTATATGCAAGTGGGATAATATCCTTTGTAGGGATTCCTAGAGTATTGGCAATGAGTATTACCAACCTTGGTCTCAGGCGTTTGCCCCCTGAGTCCAATATATAGCACCCCACCTTAGAGCTTAAGGCGGAAGAGCTGTATGTGGTCTTCTTTAGTCCTTCTTCGAATTCGGGATCCATATAAGGGTGTATACCAGACCATGTATTTAATATCAATTAAAACATATCATAACATAATTAAAGTGAGGTGTTAGCTTTTCTTGATCTTCTCTATTATATCGCTGGTAGAATAGCCTTCTATAAATGGTATTGTAAGCACATCTCCTCCATATGACCTTACAATATCGCTGCCTACTATCTCACTAGGACTCCAGTCTCCACCTTTGACTAATACCTCGGGGCAGATAGCAGCTATCAAATCATATGGCGTATCTTGGGTGAATATGGTTACATAGTTCACCATGGAAAGGCATGAAAGTGTAACTGCTCTTGAATATTGGTCGTTTACAGGTCTTCCCTCCCCTTTTAATCTTTTTACAGATGCATCTGAATTAAGACCTACTACCAGAAAGTCCCCTAAAGACTTTGCCTGCCTCAAGTAGGAGATGTGGCCTGCGTGAATGATATCAAAACATCCATTTGTAAAGACTACCGTATTCCCCCGTTTTTTCAATACCTTTATCCTTTTTACCAGGTCTTCAAACTCAAGTATCTTAGGAAGGTCCCAAAGGTCATCCGGCAACTTTCTGCCTGCAAGGCGTGCTGTATAGATACCCATGGTTTGATATATCCCTAGAAGGTCAGGAAACTTAAGCCCAAGCTCATCCATATGGGCTTTTACAGTCTCCCAATCCCCTCTTTGTATAGGGCCTGTAAGTGCGGATTTACCATAAAGGGCTATATTTGAGACAGTGCCCCTTATCAAAGGAAGGAGCTCGTCTACACTCATGCCTATTTCATTCAAGATATCGGTTGCCTGAGCAATAAGGCTTACCGTATAGTTGGATGCTATTACAGCTGCTGTGTGGTAAAGGGTCTTGTCTTTGGCAGAGATCTCTATAAGAGAGCCGCCAAATGATGTTACTATATCCATTGCAACAGATACTGCAAGGGGAGTCCCTTCTACTGTAAAGTAACTTTCCCTTATGCTATCCTTTGCCTGTGTAGGATCTAAAATAGATTGCAATGGATGCAGGCTTGCCACTTCTCCCCAATGGGTGGCAATAGGAGAGAGTATATCTGATGTAAGCTGCCCACTCATATGAAAAAAGGTCATTTTCTTACATGCATCTCCCCATATATTACCAATCTGGGAAGCGATATTAGGGATTATACCATCAGGTACAGTGATAAAGACTATATTTACATCCATAGGTTTATCAGGGATAGAGGGGAAGACCTTGATGTTATATATCTCATTTTTTGATGAAGCCACCCATACAGGAATATGTCCTGCCTCTTTAAGGAGGGCCAGCATAGCACTACCTACTTTACCAAGGCCTATGATTGCAAACTTATATTTCATCTAGTATCCCTTCTTCTAATAATTTTTGATATCTATCCCAATCTATAGAATATTTGTGTGTATTTGCACTATCTTCTAAGATCTCTTTGTATTTAGTGCTATTCACATGGTTTTTTAACCTCTCGGATGTTGGATATATCTGTTCGCTGGGCTTCCATAGTTCATTTTCGCCTGTGTGCTCGTTTATGAGGCATCCATAGCATATACCATATGATACATCTGCTAAAGGGCTACCCTTTAAATCTCGCATCATGGCATTTAGCCGTCCCCCATCTATAGGCGAGAAGAACGAATACATCTCAGAGTATATCACAGCACCATGATAATGTTCTGGTATGTCCAGGATAGTATCACTCCCTGTTGTATTGGCAAATACACATAACATCTCCTGCATGTTTCTTAATGCCCCAAGGCCAGGGTATACTTGCCCTGGTAACTTGGGTCTTTTTTTGGTGAATTCCCTTTTTGGGTCCTGAAGACAGAGCCACTCAATAGTCAGTGTTGAGAAACCATCATCCAGATCAATATCATCTATAAAGGTTTGCTTTGGTTTGAACCTGCTTTGTCTTACCAAAAGTTCTATCAACCTGGTATCTCTGTCTAGGCTGTCAAAATTTACATAAAGTCTGGAGACAAGCGACTCATTTCTGGAGATAGTGAGAATTAAGTTATAGTAGCCTCTTTTGTTAAGGACATTGATAATCCCTGTCTGTGTCAGGATATCCATGATGGCATTTTTATCATATAGGCCAAGGAAAAATTCCGAGTATCCCTTCTCTTCTTTTGTATATAATGTGCTTGATAGATCTACGCCCTGGAAGCTCTCCTCCAGGTATACAGGGGTTTTTTTACCTGAAAATAGGTTTCTTCTTCTCATGATATTGTTCTTCCCACACCAGCAAATATGACATATGATGCCCCGGCATCTTTGAGTGCGCTCGCCACTTCTTTTCCTGTTGCGCCTGTGGTGATCACATCATCTACTATCATGACGGATTTCCCCTTTACATCAGATGCCCCGAATGTCCCTTTAACATTTTTTTCCCTGGCTTTTTGATCAAGTCCTACTTGAGGGACGCCCCTTTTTGTCTTTTTAAGGATATTATATCTTGTTTTCACCCCCATATACCTACTTAATTCCTTTGCTATGAGTGCGGACTGATTATATCCTCTTTCTATGAGACGCGTCCAGTGTAGAGGGACAAAGGATATAACATCTATGTCCATATCCATCTTGGATAAATCTTCATACAGGATTTTGGCAAGGATCTTTTTGAATATGCTTTTCCTCTGATATTTAAACAGATGTATTATATCTTTTAGTAAGCCCTCAAAACAGGCCGCAGCCAACATCTTATCAAATTCCGGTCTACAGGCCTGGCATGATATACATACACCGGGGCCACCTATGGGTTTGCCACATATATCACACACAGGTGGAGGTACTGGTCTGATTTGAGACATACATGAAGAACATAGACCGCAATCTACATCTTCAAAAGATCCGCATAAAAGACACTGTGAAGGTATGATATTGTCATGTATCATCTTTAGCATAAGACAGAAATACCATATTCTAGGTTTAAACTACAATAGTGTTAGTCTATTACAAGGCCAGGGTTTTTTCTCTATTAGATTGTTGCATTTTTTACTGAAAAGTGGTTTTATTTAAAACTCAGCAAATGAATGCCAAGTAAATAATTGGTTTCCTAATATGTACAAATACTTATCAGGAGGAGACATGAACGAAAACATAGTAACCATTGAAAGGCATATATTAGAGGAGCAGAGACGCTATGGTGGGCGTGGTGATTTCAGCTCCTTATTAAACCAGATTGTCCTTGCGGCAAAGGTGGTCTCAGCCCAGGTAAGCCAGGCAGGCCTTGTGGATATATTAGGGCTTGTGGGCAAGAAAAATATCCAGGGAGAGGATGTTCAAAAGTTAGATGTCTTTGCAAACGAGGTGTTCATCAATGCACTGAATTATATTGGAAGGGTATGTGTAATGGCATCAGAGGAGCTTGCGGATATAATCTTGATCCCCAAACAATATCCTAAAGGCGAGTATGTTATTATGTTTGATCCACTTGATGGATCGTCCAATATAGATGTAGATATTTCAATAGGTACTATATTTTCGATCTTCAGGAGAAAGACAAAAGGCGGTGGGGATGGGACCCTTGAGGATTGTCTTCAGCCAGGGTATGAACAGTATGGTGCGGGCTATGTGATATATAGTACCAGTACTATATTTGTCTATTCTACAGGTGCGGGAGTAAACGGGTTTACACTTGATCCCAGTGTCGGTGAATTTGTGCTTTCTCGCCCAGATATAAAGATACCTGAAAGGGGGGCAATATACAGTATAAATGAGGGCTATTATAATTACTGGAAGAAGGGTACGCGAGAATATATCAACCACCTCAAATCAGAAAAAAATCACAATAAAAAACCTTATTCTTTAAGATACATAGGTTCTCTTGTGGCGGATTTTCATAGGACACTTCTCTATGGTGGCATATTCCTTTATCCTGAAGATACAAAGGATCCAAAGCGGCCAACAG